>CALAFU010000001.1 GCA_937891325.1 uncultured Candidatus Melainabacteria bacterium
ATTCTTGGCTAAAGCTAAAGAACAAGGTATGTCTACTGAAAAATTAAAGACTATCAAAAAAGGCGTTGCTTTAGTTGCAGACAAAGCTATTAAATCAAATTCAGCATCAGTTTTAGACGAAAATGCAATGAAAAAGGTTAGCGAAATCGGTAAAGCAATGAGCGAATTACAAGCAAAAGATTCTGTTTTAGATGATTACGCTCAAGCAAAAGTTGCAGACAAACCTGAAACTGTAATTGCAAATTATTGGAATAAAACATCTACAAGCATTGTAAAATCTTTAGGTATCGACTTTAAAGAAATGGAAAAGGTTAGAAATAACCGTCAATTAGTTCAAGGCTTGGTAAGAAATAAAATGGAAGAAGTTACTTCTGATGATGCAAAATACCAAAAAGCAATTGGCGAAATGGCTAACAACATTGCTGAATTAGACAAGAAAATTAAGCCAGAAGATACTAAAAAATACGTTGATTTAGTTGGAAAAACTTATGATGACGCAGCTGGCAAATTGTACAACCAAGGTATGGAAGCAACAGCTAACAAGTTAACAGCTCTTTCTGTTGGTGGAAAAGGTTCTTTAAAACGTGTTAAACAAGTTTACTTTGAAGAACGTGTTGCAGGTGTTAAAAACTCATTCTCAAGAATGATTAACACAATGGACGTTTACAGAAGAATTTCTAAAGGCGAAGTTCCAAAAGACGGTTCAGCAAGAGAAGTTAAAGAAGCTATGTTAGAACTTGTAAAACAAACAACATTACAAGGTCACTCTTCAGACCACTCAATCAAATTCTACTTCAACAGAAGCCAAGACAACTCTACAAATGTTGACAGAAGCGATGTAGAAATTAAAGACGGTAAAGTTGTAAATAAATACTTTAAAGAAGGTAAAGGTGTAGATGTTCCAGAAGATTATGGTTTCTATCAAAAAGCTATGAACTTTATGTACAACTCACCAATGGATAAAGATACAGTAGAAGCAATCAAAAAAGCAGGTATCGAAAACGACGTAAACAAATATAATTCAGAGGTTTACAACAAAATCGGTAGTGCTGATTATTTCACAAAACCAAATCACAAAACAACAGGTGATCAAGGCGCATCTTCAGAATATAAATTCTTGTTATTAGGTGTAGCACCTGATGAAATGATGACAAAAACAGTTCAACAATCATACAACTCTCAAAAATGGGGTAAAACTTTTGGAACAGTAGGCGCTGTATTAACAGGTTTGACAGTTGCAGCTCAATTCTTGTTCGGCAAAGGTAAAGCAGTTAAGTAGGAAATAGGAAATAAAATGTCAAGAGTTCAATCAATTAAAGCTAATATCTTAAATGTTCCAAATTTGAACGTTAAAGCTAAAAAGACCACAAGACCAAGCTTTACAAGCAATATGGAAATGTACACTTCAAATCCTTTGAAGAACTTTTTAGATACTCAAGCGGCAATGAACAAATCTCTTGTTAAAACTGCTCCTATTCAAGCTACAACTGTAAGAGAAACTGCTAAAGTTGAAGATAAAAAAGTTTCAAATAAACCTGCATATAAAAATAATTTCCGTTCAATGTTGCAAAATGGCGAAGCTAAGATTTTAGCTATCGTTCCAAGAACTTTCAACGCTAAAGATGAAAACGGTGATGAAAAAATTACAGGCAACGAACAACACGGAACATTTTTAAACGCAATTGATAGATTAGACGAAGTTAAAGCTGAAGGTTTCAACGCTTTCCATATTTTACCAATTCACCCAACAGGTAAAAAACACGCAATGGGCTTGGCTGGTTCAATCTATTCACCATTGGATTTCTTACAAATTGACCCTAACTTAATTGATAAAAATGATAAAAGAACTCCTGTAGAGCAAGTTAAAGCATTTACAGATGCTTGCCACGAACGCGGTATTAAAGTAATGTTAGACTTACCAAGTTGCTCATCTTATGATTTATACTTGCAAAAGCCAGAATTAATGGCAAAAGAACGTGACGGTCAAGCCAAAACACCTCAAGGCTGGAATGATATTAGAATGTTTCAACCATTTTCAGATGAAACAAAAAGAGAATTAAATCCAGATTTAGTTGATTTACACAAAAAATATGTTGATATGTGTGTAGATATGGGTATCGATGGTATTCGTGCAGATGTAGCTCGTGCGAAACCTACTGAATTTTGGGATATCATTATTCCATATTCTCACTCAAAAGATCCAGAATTCGGCTGGTTAGGTGAAACTTATACTTATGAAGATGCTTCACCTCAAGCAAATATGCCTTATGACAGACCTGAAGATTCTTTAAGAGCTGGTTTTGATGCATATTATGGACAATACCACATTTTCCACGAATGGAAAGGTGCAAAAGACTTAAATGATTTCGTAAAAGAAAATATTGATATGTCAAACAGATTGGAAAAGGGTAAATCATTAATTGGTTCATTTACAACCCACGATGATATTTCGCCTATGTTCCATGGTGGTACTGAATATTGTAACCTTACAGCAGGTTTGCAAGCTACATTGCCAATGTTGAATCCATATTACGTAGACGGTTATCAATCAGGTGATTACTATGTATATGGTTATGACCACTCAAAATCAGAAGAATCTGAAACCGATTGTCACGAAATGACAGTTCACAGAGGAAAACTTGATATTTTCAATTTATCAAGAAAACCCGGTGGCAATAATCCAGAAATTGGTAAATTTATGACAGAATCTTTCAAAATGAGAGATAAATATCAAGACTTAATTACAAAAGGTTCTTTCATTGAATTGGATAAGAAAAACGATAAAGATGACCAAATTATTGCTTATGCAAGACACAAAGATGGTAAAACTTTATTGGTTGTAGGTAACAAAAATATTAACAGAAACGTAACCGCAACAGTTAAAGTTCCAACAATGAAAGCGACTCAAGAACTTAAAAACTTGTTACCAGCTTACGGCAAACAATCAAAATATCAAGCTGGTGACGGTGAATTAAAAGTAGACTTAGCTCCTTCAAGAGTTCACGTATTTGAAATTGATACACCAAATATTGAGCAAGCATCAAAAGGACATGTTTACAAACAAAACTTATAATCAAAACATTAAATGATGCGAAGATAACTTAAAGGGTGATTATACAAATCACCCTTATTTTTTGTTTTATTAATTTTAATTATTTATTTGTTTTCAATAGCGTTTTTAAGAGCTTTTTCTAGAACTTCAATTTTTGATTCTAAAACTTTTACTTTTGAATCACTTTCATCTGAAGAAATAGAGTTCTTTTCTAATTCTCTTTTGTAAGCCTTTAATTTTCTTGCAATATCCAGAACATAAGATAATACAAATAAAATACCTGCAATAAATCCGCTAAATGCTAGAACGATAACTTGTGGTTGTTTAATTGTATAGCAGAAATAGCCGATTACACAAAGTAATACAATAGATATTAATCTTAAAAATATAATCATTTTTGACTCCTTAAATATTTTAGTACCTTTTCAATTTTTTCATCAGGTTCAATTTGTAACTTGATTATCTCATCACCAAATGGTTTTGTAAACTCTAGTTTATACGCTTGTAAAACTTGCTCTTGAGTCTTACATTTTTCTGGACGAGCGCCATAAAGAGTGTCATTATAAACAGGTGTCCTAAAATGGCTCATGTGAACCCTAATTTGATGTGTGCGACCTGTTTTTAGTGTTAATTCAACGAAAGTTGCATTTTTAAATCGTTCTAAAACCTTGTATTCTGTGATACTAGGCTTTCCGCCCTCTACCACAGCCATTTTATGAGGTTGAGTCGGGTGTCTGCCAATTGGTAAATTAATTACACCTTCTTCGTCCTTTACAGAACCTTTTACGACTGCTAAATAACTTCTAACAGCAGTTTTTGTTTTAATTTGTTGAGTTAAAAATTCGTGTACTTTATTGTTTTTTGCAACCATTAAAAGACCTGAGGTATTGCGGTCTAATCGGTGCAAAATTCCACGTCTAAATTCCCCATTTATATCTGACAAATTATCACCATATTTGTATAAAAGAGCGTTTACAAGAGTGTTTTCGCGCTCAATTGTTGTAGGGTGGGTCAACATTCCAGAAGGTTTGTTGACAACAAGCATATTTTCATCTTCGTAAACAATATCAAGTGGAATGTTTTGAGGTTCAATTTTTACTTCTTCAATAGCTTGTGGTTCAAATTCAATAACGTCGCCTTCATGAAGTTTATGAGAAGGCTTTTTTATTTCGCCATTAATTAAAACATTGCCATTTTTAATTGCAGATTGAATTTTTGAACGAGAAATATCTTCAATCAAATTTGAAAGATATGCGTCAAGTCTAATATTTTCGTCGTTTTCGTCTATTAAAAATTTCATACTGATTATAATTGTTTAAGTTGTGCTCTTGTTAAAAGCAAATAAATAATGGCTACAATACTTACGTTTATTGCAATATCAGAAAAGTTAAAGATTGGAAATTCTACAAACTTAAAGTAGAAATAATCTCTAACATAACCTAATGTCATACGTTCAAATAAATTACAGAAAATACCTGACATTAAAACACAAAGCCAAGTTATACCTGTGTAAGACATTGTTCCTGCGTGTCTGATTACGTAAGCAAGTAAAAATACTAATGCTAAAACGGCCAAAATTTCTAGTAATAGTGGATAGTTTTGCAATAAGCTAAATGCTGCACCTGTATTTTTAACGTAGCTTAGTGTAACAAAATCGTTTGGCGGAAAATTAAAACCGTGTCTGATATTGTTAGTTATTAAATCTGACAAATAACAATTAGCGCAGATAAATCCTGCTAACATTACAAATAAATATATTATTTTACTCCACAGATTTTGCGGTT
>CALAFU010000002.1 GCA_937891325.1 uncultured Candidatus Melainabacteria bacterium
AAAGGAACTAGATATGAAGCTAATTATACAAATTCCATGTTTTAACGAAGAAGATAGCCTTCCAAATACACTTTCGGCTTTACCTAAGCAAATTGAAGGTATTGATGTTATTGAAACTATGATTATAGACGATGGCTCTAGCGATAGAACAGTCGATGTTGCTAGTTGGAATGGAGTTAATCATATAGTTAAATTAAATCGTCACCAAGGGCTTGCTAGTGCCTTTAAAATGGGTTTAAGTGAAGCTGTTAAGTTAGGTGCTGATATCATCGTTAATACAGATGCTGATAATCAATATTGTGCAGATGATATTCAATATTTAGTTAAACCAATTCTTGAAAATAAGGCTGATATAGTAATTGGCGCTCGCCCAATTCAAGATATAAAAAGTTTTTCGCCATTAAAGAAATTTTTGCAAAAATTGGGTTCTGCAGTAATGCGTTTTGTTTCGTCTGCTGATGTACAAGATGCACCAAGTGCCTTTAACAAGGAAGCTGCAACTCTTTTAAATGTTTTTGATAAATATACTTATACTATGGAAACTATAATTCAAGCTAAACCAAAAGGGCTAGAAATAGTTTCTGTGCCAATTCATACAAATCCTGATGTACGCAAATCAAGACTTGTAAAAAATATGTTTGATTATGTAAAAAATTCTATCTTCACAATGCTTAGAATTTTTATTATTTACAGACCATTTAGATTTTTTATTGCAATTGCGATGTTGTCGTTGCTTATAGGTGTTGGTATTGGCGCAAGATTTTTGTATTACTTTAGTATTGGCTCAGGTGTTGGACACATTCAGTCTTTAATTCTTGCATCAATATTCATAATTTCTGGCGTACAAATAGCGTTAATCGCTGTTTTAGCAGACTTATTAGCCATAAACAGAAAACTTATTGAAGATGTTCAAGTTCGCGTTAAAAAGATTGAAAATAAAGTTGTCGACTAGTTAATTGCTTTACCCATAGCATAAGCTTTTTGAGGGTAATCTGTGCCATAAATGTCTCCACCTTTCCATACCCCAAAGGCATGAATTTCATCGGCTAAGGTTGGATTTTCTAGGCAAGCTAAAAATCCGCCAAGCTCAATTTGAGCACGTTTAAATGTGTTTTCGTTAGTATCAGCTGCTGTAAAAATATAATAAAATGTTTTATTAGAAAGTTCCGTATATTTGGAGCAACATCTATCAATAAAAGTCTTTAATTGACCACAAATTGTATAAAAATAAATTGGTGAAGCTAAGACAATAACATCAGCTTTAACAAGTTTGTCTAAAATATCAGCCATGTCATCTTTTTGCGCACAAACTCGATTGTTTGTGCAGTAGCCACAGCCTGTGCAATAATTAATGTTTTTATCTTTTAAAAATATTTTTTCCACATTATGTCCAGCATCAAGTGCACCCACGTAAAATTGGTCGCATAAAGTATCCGAATTAGCACCCTTGCGCGGACTTGATGAAATTATAACGACATTTTTAGGCATAAAGCAATTTACCTGATTGTTGTTTCATCACATCTTCAAATATTAGTTCTGGAGTTAAGTGATATCTTTCGTACAAGTCAGTAACTTTTGTTCTGTCTGTAAATTCTTTTTTACCACCGTAGTTAAGAACTTTCATATCAGAATCGCCATAGAAACTTGCAATCTTTTGACCGAAGCCACCATCTAAAATGCCGTCTTCAAGTGTAATAACAAGATTATGGTCATCTTTTAAGCCTTCTAATAAATCTTCGTCCAAACCTGTAATATATTTTGGATTGATTAATGTAGGATTAAATCCTGCTTGTTTTAATCTTGCAGAAACTTTTTCACCAAGTTGGAAGAATGTTCCTAATGCTACAATTGCAATTTCAGAACCTTTTTCGACAACTTGATATTTATTTAAGTTTGAATAATTTGTTTTATCTTTTTTGCCTGTAACAACAGGTTCACCTAATGGAACACGAATAAATACAGGGTGTTCTACTTGTTCAATTGACCAATCTAGCATGCTCAAATATTCTTCTTTGTTTGTTGGTGCTAGATATACAATGTTAGGAATATTGCTAATCATTGAGATATCAAATGTTCCTAAGTGAGTCATATCAATACCTGACATACCGCCACAGTAAACAATAACTGTTACAGGTGAATTGTTTAGAGCGATGTCTTGTGAAATTTGGTCATAAGTTCTTTGAACAAATGAACTTTGAACAGCGAAAATAGGTTTTGCTCCATTTTTAGCTAAACCAGATGTAAATCCCATAGCATGTTCTTCCGAAATAGCTACGTCGATATAAGCATCACCCATTTTTTGTCTGAAATCTTTTGTGAAACTTACACCACCAGGGGTTGCAGCTGTAATTGCAACAATTGATTTATCTTTTTCACGTTTTTTCAAGATAAAATCTGTTGTAATGTTACCATAAGTTTCAGGTAAATTAGCAGGAATTACAGGTGTTTTACCATTGATTCTGCCAGAAACTGTGTTGTGGAACATTTCCTTGTTTTCTTCTGCTGGGGTATAGCCATTGCCTTTTAGAGTATGAATGTGAAGTACAACAGGTTTTGTTGTATCTTTTGCTTGGCTAAATAATTCAATCAATTTTTCTAAGTTGTTACCTTCTTCTAAATAGTGGTAATCATAGCCAAATGTTTTAAAGAAATTGTTTTGACATGTGCCATTTGACTCTCTTAATTCTCTTAAATTTTTATATAAACCACCTTGGTTTTCAGAAATAGACATTTCATTATCATTTACGATTATAATGAAATTACTATTTAACATGGCAGCATTATTTAACCCTTCAAATGCCTCACCACCACTCAAAGAACCATCACCTATCAATGCAATAACATTGTAGTTATCACCATTTATATCTCGAGCTTTAGCAACACCTGAAGCAAGGCTTAAAGATGTTGATGTGTGACCTAACACAAATGTATCGTGTTCAGATTCGTTTGGATTAAAAAATCCTGAAATATTTTTGATAATATCGCCAACAAAGCCAGATTTTCTGCCTGTAAGCATTTTATGTGTATAGCATTGGTGTGATACATCAAAAATAAACTTATCAACAGGTGAATTAAATACATAATGTAATGCGATTGTAGCTTCTACAATACCCAAGTTAGGGCTACAGTGACCGCCAATTTTATTAACTCTATTTAAAATACCATCTCTGATTTCTTGAGCTAGTGTCTTCATTTCGTCTAACGATAGCTTTTTTAAATCGTATGGTGAATCAATCTTTTTTAATAATGTCATGTCATACTCCAATTTCAAAAAAGATTATAGCATACAAATAAATTGTAGCAACATAAAAAGTTAAGAAGTTTTATGCAATAGATTTTAACTTATTATCTGCATCAACAACTTCAGTCGGTAAGCCTACGTGGTGAATACGAGGAATAATGTAATCTTCATGATATTCAACAGGAGCAGCTAAATCGTCATCCGTATCATTACATACAAATATTAATTTACCGTCTGGTGCAACTTTTGCTCCAATAACTGTGATTTCATGACCATTAATAATATTGTTATCTTCATCTGTTGAAGTGTAGCCAATGATAACATTTTGTCCTGATGCCATTGAATTTA
>CALAFU010000003.1 GCA_937891325.1 uncultured Candidatus Melainabacteria bacterium
GGGTGATTATTCAATCACCCCGCCGTTTCGTTTTCAATCGGTTATATTCAAATAACACAAACTACTTAAAATAAAATATGTAATAACAATGTCATCCCGAAACATTTAATAAATAGAGAGCAAATAAAACGTAGTTATTCGGGATCTTACGAACTCTCCAATAAAAATACTCAAGCTAATGTCATTCTGAACTTGTTTCAGAATCTTACCAACTATCCGTTAAAATACCAACTTTTTTGTGTTCACTCCGTGGGGAAACTTTTGGTGGCAAAAGTTTCACAAAAGCCACGACACGCTTTCGTTCAAATCAATATAATTACTCAACAAAAAGTGTGCAAACTCACTCCGTTCAAACAATGCACACTTTGTCGTTGTTTCGTAAATATTGATATATCACTCAAGCTATTGTCGAGCTAAATGTTATCATTTTTATTCATAATAAAACTATTATATATGTAAAATATTTGTATTAAAAACAAATTCATGATATATTTTTACTATAGGGTATGCCTAAACCCCCAACACACCAACACCAATGCTACATAAAGGGTGAAAGGGGGTGATAATATGGACATATTAGCAATAAAAATGACTATTACTGTCATAATAGCCATTTTACAAATATTGTTAATTGTTTTATAGGGGCTACAAGTTGGTTAAACTTTCGTGGAGTTTGACCAACTCCCTATATTTACATTATAAACTATTTTTTAAAATTTTCAACCCCTAATATCTACTAAAAAAGTCCCTAAAAGGGACTTTTTTAACCAAAATTTTACCAAAACCTTTAATTGCAGATTAGTGCAATTTCATGAATTCATCTCTGAACGCTTGCATCATTTGAGCTGATTTTTCGTAAGCACGTTCTTCGTTTTTGCTTTTTAGCATTTCATAAGCGTTGTCGAAAAACATATTTGCTTGCATTACAAGTTCAGGATTTTTCATCATAAACTTAATATCACTTTCAACGTTATCCGGTTTAGAAACTTGAGAACGTCCTAGTGAAGCTGCTTTCGCGTTTTGAAATTCAATATTATCTTCAGAACCTTCTGGTGCTGCTGATTTTTTAGGTTTATCTTTTTTTATCTCTACTTTTTGAAAGCGAATTGCGTTCATATTGTCAATTTCGCGCATAATCAATCTCCTGTTTATTCAATTTAGTCCATAAAATGGTATGTACATGCTTTAAATCCAAAAAAAATATTTTTTGCTAGTCGAGAAGTTTAAATGTAATATAACTTAATAAAAAGACTATAAAAACATATTTTAAATTTGATGTCATTCTGAACTTGTTTCAGAATCGCAATTTTTTTCCGAAAAATAATGCGGCCCTGAAATAAATTCAGGGTGACATTATAGTTATACGTATGCTCTTACAGGCTCATCGCCTTAACCACTTTCTTAACATCTTGCTAAAATCCGCGCCTATGTTATACTAAAGAAAGAAATAGGTGTATATGTTTGATTTTTTTAAAAATTTATTTAACAAAGACGAGGAAGAAGAAGATTTATTAACAAAACTTCCAGACAATGTGGTTCTTTTAAACAATCAAGGTAGTTTTTTATGGTGCAATGATGTTGCGCAAAAAACTTTATCAAATTTGAAGGAAAATTTTTCAGAAGGTTATATTGATAACGTTTTTGATAACGCTATGGATTTAATCGTAAAACTTGCAGAATCAGGTCTTGCAAAGGTTATTAAGACAAAAACTTCTGATGAAAAAGATATGTACTTTGAATTTACAGCAAGAAAAACTGATGAAGGTTATTTGGTGTGCTTTAGAGACAATACTCAAAGCTATAAGACTCTTACAAGCATTTTCGTAGAACACGAAAGTTTGCGTAAAATAAACAAGGATAAAAATAATTTCTTGGTTAAACTTTCAGGCGATTTCAGAACTCCATTGCAATCAATTGTAGGCTTTTCACAAGCGTTGATGGGCGGAATTGGCGGAGAATTAAATGAAAAACAAGCAAAATACGTTAATATCATCAACAAAAATTCAACAGATGTTTTGTATTTGATTGATAAAATTTTGGAATTGTCAAAAGCTGAATCTAACCTATTTGAAAAGAAATTAGGCTATTTTGATGCTGTAAATGTTTTGAATAATGTTATTAAAGACAACGAAAAAGATGCTCAAGCAAAGAATATTGAGATTAATGTAGAGGTTTCAAAAGACGTTAAAAGAACTATTTATTCAGATGAAGCAATGTTGAAAATCGTTTTGGAAAACATTATTGAATCTGCAATAAAATTCACTGACGTAGGCGCAATTAATATTGAAGTTTCGCATCCTGATTTAGAATTGGTAAGCGAAAAAGGATTTTTACCTACAGAAAACGCAAAAGAAAAATCATATATAATGTTCAAAATTGATGACCAAAGTCTTGGAATAAGCGATATTGAACTAGAAAACTTGTTTGAACCTTATGCACAATTGGATAATCCAAACAAAAACAATGTTTTCCGCTCAATTGCGTTTGCAACAATTAAGAATGTTATTAGAATTATGAAGGGTAACGTTTGGGTTGAGCCAGAAGCTATGCATGGCACAACTTATTGCGTTATAATTCCTGCTGAAAAGGTAATGCAATCAGAAAATGAGTGAAGTTAAATTAGAAAGTTTAATAAAATCTTACGATAAAAAAAGAGTTATCGACGGAATTGACTTGACCATAAAGGACAAGGAATTTTTGGTTCTGGTTGGTTCTTCTGGTTGCGGTAAATCAACAATTTTGAGAATGATTGCGGGCTTGGAAGACATTTCAGGCGGAAACATCTATATTGGCGATACAAAAGTGAATAACGTTCACCCAAAAGATAGGGATATCGCGTTTGTATTCCAAAGTTATGCACTTTATCCGCATATGACAGTATACGAAAATATTGCATTTGGTTTAAAAATGCGTAAATACGATAAAAAATATATCGACGAAAAAGTTAAAGAAGCAGCTAAAATTCTTAATTTGACTGAATATTTAGACAGAAAACCAAAACAACTTTCAGGTGGTCAACGTCAACGTGTGGCTTTGGGTAGAGCAATTGTTCGTAATCCAAAAGTGTTCTTGATGGACGAACCTTTGTCAAATTTAGATGCAAAATTAAGAGTGCAAATGCGTGCAGAGATTAAGAAATTGCACGAAAAATTGCAAACAACTTTTATTTATGTAACTCACGACCAAACAGAAGCGCTTACAATGGGCGATAGAATTGTCGTTTTGGATAAGGGTAAAATTCAACAAGTAGATACACCTACAAACATTTATAACAACCCTCAAAACAAATTTGTAGCAGGGTTTATCGGCTCACCTCAAATGAATTTTGTTGATTGCAATATTATCAATAATACTTTGATTATGACAGAACCGATTATTGAATTATCTCGTGATATAATGGAAAAGTTACATAACAGACACTACGTAACAATCGGAATACGTCCAGAAAATATGACAAATCCGAATGGTAGAATAAAATTAAATGTAAAAGTAGAAATGACAGAACTTTTGGGTTCTGAGCAAATTGCTTACTTTAATATCGGTGAAAATAGATGTTCTGCAAAATTAAGTGCTGAACAAAACATCGGTGAATATTTGGAATTAAGTTTAGACAGTAATGAATTTTTATATTTCGACCAAAAGACAGGCGAAAGAATATTATAAGGAGAAAAATTATGAATATTATGCAAGGAAAAAAAGGCGTTATTTTTGGCGTTTCAAATAAGCACGGCATTGCGTATGCAATTGCTCAAAAATTATTTGACGAAGGTGCCGACATTGCTTTCACTTATGCTGGTGAAGTGATGGAAAAAAGAGTTAGACCTATTGCAGAAGAAATGAATTCAAAATTAATTATGTCTTGTGACGTAACAAAAGAAGACGAAGTTAAGGCTGTATTTGAAGAATGTGAAAAGGTTTACGGTAAATTAGATTTTGTAGTACACGCAGTAGCTTTTGCAAACAGAGAAGACTTGCAAGGTGAATTTATTAACACTTCAAGAGAAGGTTGGGACTTAGCATTAGGTGTAAGCGCATACTCTTTAGTTTCAATCTGCCGTAACGCAAGACCTATTATGAACGAAGGTGGTTCAGTTCTTGCTTTAACTTATATCGGTTCAGAAATGTATGTTGCAAACTATAACGTAATGGGTGTTGCAAAAGCAGCTTTAGAATCTTCAATGAGATTCTTGGCAATGGATATGGGTAAAAATGGTGTTAGAGTTAACTGCTTGTCAGCAGGTCCAATCAAAACATTGGCAGCAAGCGGAATTTCAGGATTTGGCAATATGCTAAAAGCTATCTCATTAAAATCACCATTGAACAGAAACACAACTTTGGAAGATGTAGGAAACGCAGGTTTGTTCTTGGCTTCACCTCTTTCAAGCGGAACAACAGGCGAAGTTCTTTACTGCGATTGCGGTTGCCACAAAGTACACGCATCAATTAGAGAAATTGAAGCAATGAACGCTCCAAAAGAAGCATAGACGCTTAGAGGCATAGATGCAAAGATAATTTTATAAGGCGGGAAAATTAAAAATTTTCCCGCCTTATTTTTGTTGGGGTAGAAACCCCAACCTACATTTCTAATGTCACTATGTTACTTCTGTTACAGAGACCCTGAAATATTCTTGGATTATTCGGGTTGTCGTGGGAGTAACGTCCCAC
>CALAFU010000004.1 GCA_937891325.1 uncultured Candidatus Melainabacteria bacterium
CTCAGGATATGTTTTACCGTGTTGAGAAACAAGAATGTGAGTTAAACCGTGCAAGTCGTCATAAACTTTTCTAGAAAAGTCTAAAACGATTACGTTACCAAGTGTTCCGCCTTGATATCTAGAAACGATTACAGCCAATAAAGGTTGATTCTTTTCGTTCTTTTTAGTGTACATATATTCAATTGTAGGGTTGTAACCTTCAATTTCTAAGTTTTTATTTTGTGAGTACGGAATTAAAATATCACCTGTAACAAAGCATAACGCCGTAACGATAAGACTTAACACTACAACCGGTGCTATAATTCGACCGAAGGACAAGCCGATTGCACGGAAGATTGTCAATTCACTGTCTTTACTCAATTTATCAAATGTAAACAAGGTTCCAAGCAATAAACCTACAGGGAAGGCTTTACCAAAAATCATTGGTAGTTGCATAACTAAGTATAAGACACCGTTTAGAAGTGTTGTTTTACCAGCAAGGATATCTTTAATTGTGTTTAAAAGCATTTCTGGCGCAATCCAAACAATTGTGAATAGCATAATTGCAGCCAAAGTTGCAAACAATACTTGTTTAAAAATATATTTGTCGTAGATAGTTGGTCTGAATGCAAGAATTTTTTTTAGCATTATAGTTGGAAGTCCTTTCCTAAGTAGAATTCTTTAGCAACAGGGTCAACAGCAACATCTGCACTCTTACCTTGAATTTTAATTTTACCGTCGAAGATTACATAAGCTCTGTCTGTGATTGAAAGAGTTGCCTTAGGGTTGTGGTCTGTAATAAGTACGCCTAAACCTTTATCTTCTGAAAGTTTTCTAATATTATCTTTAATTTCACCAATAGCGATAGGGTCAATACCTGTAAATGGTTCGTCTAGCAAAATGAAGTCTGGGCTTGCCGCAAGCGCACGAGCCAATTCGACCCTTCTTCTTTCACCACCTGATAAAGAGATTGCAGATTCACTACGTAATCTTGTAACACCGAATTCGTCTAGAAGTTCTTCTAACTTTCTTTTCTTTTCGTTTACAGTCAATTTGTCGTTCATTTCAAGAACAAGTTTGATGTTATCATCAACTGTTAATTTTCTAAAAATAGATGCTTCTTGTGGCAAGTAACCAATACCAGCTTTAGAACGCAAGTTCATAGGCCAAGTAGAAATATCTTTACCGTCTAAAAGCACTTGTCCTTTGTTCGGTTTTACAAGTCCTACAACCATATAGAATGTAGTTGTTTTACCAGCACCGTTTGGTCCTAATAGACCAACAACTTCGCCTTTGTTTACATCAAAAGAAATGTCGTTTACAACACTTCTATCGCCATATATTTTAACTAAATTTTTTGCTTCGATTTTCATACAATATCCTCATCAATAATAATTATTGTACGAAAAACATGGCTTATAAACAATAAATGTTAAAGTAATTTAAGTATAAATCTTAGATTACAAAATCATATCTTCAAAGTTCATAGTATCATTGTAGCTGAACATGTGAATAAACGTGTAAAGCGCTTCCGGCATGAAACTTTTTGTACCCATTTCCAACAAAGCTCTAACCGCATCTTTGCTGTTTTTTACAAGATGAGGTGTTCTATTGAAGGACAAATTATCAAAACAATTGCAAATGCTGATTACTTGGCTTTCTTTTGCAATTAAATCGCCTGATTTGCCCATTGGATAGCCAGAACCGTCGTTCTTTTCGTGGTGTTCAAGGGCTACTAAAGCGATGTTTTCAGGCATTCTCATGTCAATCTTAAGAATTTTGTAACCAATTCTCGTATGTTCTTGTAATGCTTTTTGCTCTTGATTAGACAAAGTTTGTTTATTCACTAATCTTGGATCAAGTTTAGTTTTGCCAATGTCGTGTAATAACGCAGCTAAAACGATGTCTGAAATCATAGTTTCTTTCATTTCCAACTTTTTAGCGATTAAACCTGCAAGAATAGCAACGTTAAGAGCATGACATTTGTCATATTCACCAATAAGTTTTACTTGAGATGAAAATACAAGTTTTTCTTGTCTAAAGATAATATCTTGTAATAATTTATCACGAATGTTAAAGAACAGGTTTGCAGTTTCTGTCATTGGACGAGAATAAAGCCCTGTAATAGTTTCGTGATAAAACGCTTTCAATTTAATTTGGTTTTGAGGGTCAATTTTTGCTTTTTTATTAATTGGTCCTTTATAGTTTAAGATACTTGTTTCATCAACAATAGTGTTACTTTTCAACACTTGGTTAGGATTCATGTCGAATTTTTCGACTACACGATCCTTTGTTTTTGATTGTTCAGAAAAGTCATCAAAAATTTTGTTTAAATCTTCTTTTGTGTATTCTTCTCTTTCCTCGTGAGGAATTACGATAGGTTCTGGAACTTCCTCTTCTGGAAGAATATCTAACTGCTCTTCGTCATCTCTATAAATAACGTTCAAGTGTTTTAATTGAAGCAACTTACCAGGAGTAAGGATTTCGCCTGATACAAATAGCTTTTCTCCAAACTCTGAATATAAGTTAAACGGTAATATTTTGTAGTTTACTAATTCTTCTGTAGTAATTGTCTTCATGCTTCTCATTATTGCACAAATTTCAAAAAAAGTGAAGACTTAGACATAAAAAAAAGCCATGTACTTTCGTGCATAGCTATTGATTAGGGATATGTGTATCGTCGTCTCTAAGGAGTATAGTGTTATATTAGCAGTGCTTCATGAAAAATAAATCGTTTTAAAGTATGAGATTTTTAAATTTTTCTCATTTATTAAGTTTATATAAAGACACTTCAAATTTATGGTAAACTTTTCTTGTCAAATAGATTTATGGAGATTTGGAATTTATGACAACAGAATTTAAACATGTTCCGCAAGACGGAAAAGATATCACAGAAGCTGATATTAAGAAAATTATCAAAGAACAAAATGTTAAATTTATAGAACTTCAATTCGTTGATATTAACGGTCAAGTTAAAAGTTTAACTATTCCATCAGAACACATTGACAAAGCATTAGAAAATGAAATGATGTTAGATGGTTCTTCTATCAAAGGTTTTAGAAGCATTGAAACTTCGGATATGTTATTCTTCCCTGATAAAAATACTTTCAAAATTTTACCTTGGAGAGAATTTGACGGCGTAAATACTGCAAGATTGATTTGCGATATTCACAATGCTGACGGAACTCCATTTGAAGGTTGCCCTCGTTGTAACTTAAAAAGAATGATGTCAGAAGCTAAAAAACTCGGCTATACAATGAATATTGGACCAGAAGTTGAATTCTTCTTATTCAAGAGAGATGAAGAAAACCACCCGACAAAAGAAACAATTGATAGAGCTGGTTACTACGATATCGGACCAGACGATTTAGGCGAAGATATTCGTGCTGAAATTGCTTTAACACTTCAAGCTATGGACTTTGATATTGAAGCCTTACACCACGAAGTAGCAGACAGCCAACATGAAATTGATTTCAAATATGCAGATATCTTAACTGCAGCTGATAACGTTGCAACATTCAAAGTTGCGGTTAAATCAATTGCAGCTCAATATGGTTTGCACGCAACATTTATGGCAAAACCAATTTTTGGTATTAATGGTTCTGGTATGCACTGC
>CALAFU010000005.1 GCA_937891325.1 uncultured Candidatus Melainabacteria bacterium
TAGCAAAAACATACTGAAATTAAGATATCTTTATATAATTTTTAAAATATTTTGAAGGTAATTATCCGCACATGTTGTAGAATTATAGTCTGTAACCGTATTGTAACAATTTTGTAATATGTTATAAATTTGACCTTCGTCTAAGTTCAGAATTTTTTCAATTGTTGCTTTTATAGACTCAACATTCGGCTCAGTTAAAAATCCGTTTACACCGTCTTTTATTATTCCGTCAACTCCGTCATCTTTTGTACAAACTGTAATACAGCCCATTGCCATAGCCTCTAAATACACCATACCAAAGGTTTCGTGTACACTCGGCAAAACGAAAATATCCGACATTTGCATTGAGTCTAAAACGATATCTTTAGGCAAATAGCCCGTAAATTTAACTCTATTGGAAAGTCTAATCAAAGGCTCTAACTCTTTACCCTCGCCAATTACAGTCAATTTAATTCTTTCATTATCCTTCACTGCATTAATCAGTTTATCAATATTTTTACGTTTAATTAGCTGAGCGCAAGTCACGATATTAACCTGTCTATCGCGCATTGAAGGGATTTGACGTTTTATCGGTTGAACCTCAATTCCACTCGGTGCAACAAAAGTTTTTTCCTCATACTGCGGATAAAGTTCCAAAAACTTTTTACGTAAAACTACGCTACGGCAAGCAATTCCAACAGCTCTTTCATAGGCTTTTTCCATTTGACCTTTGAAATAAACAGAGTAAATCGGTTTTGTCAAAACGTCAATATCTGAGCAATGCACTGCGCAAATAACTTTGCCCTCAAAGTGGTTTGATGCAATAATTCCAGACGGCATGTGAGCCACAATTACATCGTATTCATCGTAATTTTGTTTTGGTAATTTATTTTTAATATCACCCCAAAAAGGTGTTAAATAGTTCGCGTTATAAGCGTTTTCATATTGTCCTGTTTTATAAAATGGTTTGTGTCGCAAAAAAGAATTCAACAAAAAATTTGGGCGGATAACATCAACATTATGTCCTGCCTTTCTCCACGATTTTACAAAGTTATACAACGTCTTTGGAGTATTCTTTTCGTCTTCTCTAATCGGGTACAAATCTGTCAAAAACAATATTTTCATAATTCAATTATAACACGGGCTAAATTATAAATTAAATTTTATTAAAAACTGTACAAACATAAAATAACGTATATAATTTCAGTAGTGTAGTTCCCTATCACTCCTCTACACACGACAGACTAAGAAATGGTAGAAGGGAGGTGATAAAAATGGAATTATATTTTGTCTTATTTCTTGAATTTTTAATTCAGAAATATAAAGATAAAGCCCCAATAATAGAACTATTGGAGCTAATCTTAAAAATGTAATTCTTTAGGGGGACTAAGTTAAAGCCTTAAAGTTACTTGCGGTTCTTTAGGGCTTTACCCCTATATAAATATTATTTACTATTTTCTATATTTTGTCAATCTCTATGCGCCAAAATAATTTTTCAAACCAATTGTAAGGTTTTCGTTTTTGCACATTTTCTTTAACTTTGCAATCGCTCTGTTTTCAATTTGACGAATTCTTTCTCTTGAAACACCATATTGTGAGCCGATTTCGTCAAGAGTTTTCTTTCCGCCATCACTATTCAAGCCATAGCGCA
>CALAFU010000006.1 GCA_937891325.1 uncultured Candidatus Melainabacteria bacterium
TCAAGCTTAAAAGTTAAAGTTCCTTTGTCTGAACCCGCCGAAACCGAATCTTTGTAATACTTCAAAGTTATAACCACCTAATGAGCCTCTGTAGAAATCAGCTGCACGTTGGAATTTATCCTCTTTGTTATCTGGATCTTTCTTTAAGTCTGTGAAGATTAAACCATTTTTATCTTCTTCGTAGAAGATGTTGTAATAGTTATCATCACGGCAAACAACGATTGTTCTATTTGGGTCGGCTTTAGCTTTGTTGTAATCAGCTAATCTTTGTTTGTGACCTTTGATTGATTCCATTAATTCAGGTTTTTTAGCCATTGGAGCTTTAGCTAATTCTTTTTCTTTAGCATCAATTCTTTCGTTCATGATTTTTTTGAACATTGTGTCGGCTTTGTTTACTGAATCAAGACCGTAAGCATCTTCTAATAATCTGATACCTGTTGAACCAGCAAGGCTGTATTTTTGTACACGGTCTTTTGGAAGTTCTGCATCTTTGTATTTATATTCGCCGAAACCGTTTTTGAATTTAACAGTTACGTCTTTGCCATCTTGGTTGAAAGCTTCGTAAACTGCAACTCTTGCTTTAGGGTTGTTCATTAAAGTTCCTAAAGTTGAAACAAGGTAGCAATCGCCGATGCTTCTTTGTTGTGTAGTGAATCTTTTAGCTGGTGGAAACAATTTAACGAACATATCTTTGTCCATGTTTAATTGTCTAGATTCTTTATCGTTGGCTTTAACGTAGATTTTGTCTTCTTTGTCTACTTTAAATACGTCACCAACTTTAACGTTTTTGTGACCTTCAGCTTTTGATTTAACTGTTGGTACATATACATCGTTTACGTTTTTGCCAGCTTTTTTAGCTTCGTAAACCATATCGATATCTTTTGCAAGGTTTTCATTCATTTTACCTGTTGCCCAATAGCATTTAACTGTTGATGGTTCAAGGTCGCCATCAGCAATTAAAGAAAGTTGCATTTGAACGTTAGCGGCTTCTTTAGTGCCACTGCACATAACTTTTTTAACGTTGTCTCTGTCTTCACCTTTCAATGCTTTGTTAGCAGGGTGATTTTCTAAGAATTTTTCTGCAGTTTCTGGAGTGTATTTTGTAGGTTCAGGGCGTTTTACTTTTACGCCTGACATTACTTGCATAAGTTGTGCACTAGGCATCGGAACTTTTTGCATAGGGTTTGTACTAACTGCTTGTGTTTGTTTCTTTTCAGCTTTTTGAGTGTTCTTAATTCCTGTAAATGCTACTGCTGATACTTTGTTTACTTGCATACCTTACCTTCCTAAGTTTAAAAATTTCTATGTCGCATGAAAGTTTGATGAATGTAAAAAATTGCTAAAAGTAATTTTTTTGTTAAGTAAAATTTACAATCGCCTAACCAAATAACCTTTCAACTTTCGCACATAACATGCCGATTATAGCACTTTTGTTAGGGTTTGTATACAAATTATATACAAATGTTAAGGCTGTAGTAGAAAATGATTTTTCGACTCTGACGAATTATTCAACATTTTGTTACCCTGAACTCGGTTCAGCATCGCAAGGTCACTTTGGAAGAACCTTGAGACCCTGCCACACGGGGGACAGGCTCACTAAGCTCAAATTTTCGCTTGTTCGCTTTGTCAAAAATTTCAGGGTGACATTAGATTAAATGTAAAACATAATGTCATTCTTGTATATGTCAAGTA
>CALAFU010000007.1 GCA_937891325.1 uncultured Candidatus Melainabacteria bacterium
GCTTCTGCTTGCGTGTCAACACCTCGAACAATAGTTGATACTTTATCTGAACGAACATGTGCTAAAACACCTAAATCTGCTTCAGAAATTGTTTCCAATAAACGTCCTTGACTTTCAATGATTGGCGTTGCACCTGACATTAAAGCCAAATCTTCCAAAACTTCTTCTTTTCTGCTACCAACAAAAGGATTTTTAACACATAAAATTTGTGTGCCACGCGCTTTATTAGCAATCAACATCTGTAGTACACTATCAGACACGTCGTCGCAAACAATCATTAAAGGACATTTATTTGTATTACAATATGACAACAATTTAATAATGTAATTTATTGAATTGATTTTTCTATCAACAAGCAACAATCTTGCATTATCAAGTTCGCAACAAGAATTCACACTATCATTAATAAATGCTTTAGATAAAAAGCCTTTTTCTAAACGCATTCCTTTTGTTATATCTATACCAGAATCAATAGTTTTCGAATGCGTCAATACAATTGAGCCGTCTTTACCAACTTCTTCAACAGCTTTACGCAACAAACCACTAATTTCAATATCTCCATTAGATGACACCAATGCAATATTTTCTAATTCATCTAAATTATCAACAGGTGATGCAATACTTTCAAGATACTTTACAACAAACTCAACAGCTTTATCAATGCCACGCTTGATATTATTTGGATTATTGTCACCGGAAACAAATTTGTGACCATCATTAACAATTGCTTGTGTTAAGATAGTGCATGTAGTCGTTCCATCTCCGGCATCTGCTGCTGCCTTTTCTGATGCTTCTCTAATCAAAGTTGCACCCAAATTCTTTTCACGATCGCTAAACCTAATTGATCGTGCTACTGATACGCCATCTTTTGTTACATGGGGCCCCATATCCTTTTCAATAACAACTGTGCGACCTTTAGGGCCTAATGTAACCTTAACAGCATTTGCAAGTTCATTCAACCCTGCAATCAACTGTTTTCTTGCTTCTTCACCAAAAGATAACTTTTTACCTAAATTCATTACTCAATTCCTAATACATCAGTTTCACGAATCAAAATTAATTGTTTATCATCAGAATAAACAATTTTACCAGCTGCACGAGGATAAATTACAACATCATCAACTTTACAAGTTAAAGGAATTAAAGTACCTTGCGACAACAAACCATTACCTACAGCAACAACCTTACCAAATACAGGCAAATCTGTATTCATTGAAGATGTTAACTCAATACCGTCACATGTGAAACTTTTGTTTGGAATTGGCTCGACAAGAATTTTGTCGTATAAAGGACGCATCATAGAATAATCTCCGAATAGAAAATTTTAGTAAATAAAGAACCCGTCAAATTTTAGTCAACTTGACGGGCTTGACTTAAATCTTCTTGAATTCTTGAGGTCTTGTTGGAACAAAACCATTTCGTTGAATCGAAGGCTCTTTAATAACTGTCGTCTTAATAATTTCTTTTTCAACAGGCTCTTCTACATCGACCTCTACATCTTTAGAATCAGGTGAAAACACATAACGTTTCTTCACCTCTGATTTCCCATATCTAATCTTTCTTTCTGTTTCACCAAACAATTCATTTCGTTTTCTTTCATCAATATATTCAGGAAAACGATGATATGAATTACGAAAAGATGATTTTGTCATAATACGAAATTTGATATCAGGATACATATCACGATACCACTCAAACTTTTCTTTTACTTTACTTTTGTCATCTGTTGAATAAACAACACGTTTATTACCTAATAAACCCCTATTGACGATAACCATCCATTCACGGACATTTTCAGTCAACATAACTTTTTCTAAATGTTCTTTAATCTGATCTAAAACTTCCATGACAATCACCGTTCAACAATCAACAAACTCATTGTATAAAAATACTCTTTGTTATCAAGGTTAAAACTTAACTTTCCATTCATTGAATACGTTTTATCAGTTTCACGTTTTGGTTCTGGAACTTTACCTTGAACAACATTATCTTCTGCTGACATCAATGAAATAAAACTATCTTTCCACTCTTTACATACATCTTCAGAAAAGCTTTCAATTCCAAAATCTTTAATAGAATCTTCTGCTCTAATCAACTTTTTCTGTGCTGAAACTACTGCACTTGCCAAAGCAAGCACAGCTTCTGCTGATTTACTTGCCTCACTTTTTAATTTTTCTATGCCTTCATCATACTTTATTTCTAGATTCCTTAACGCAGTTTTTTTCTTTGTATCAAGTGCCGAAATCTTTTTTTTCAAACTTGAAGATTGATTAATCTTCACCTCTTTTTTAACACCTGTTTCTGGATCTTTTTTAATAATAGTTTTCTCTGTTGTTGAATATTGCTGATTAAGATCTTCTACATCTTTATCATATCTCGAATTAATCTCTTCAACAAATGTCTCATATTTTTGTTTAAATAATTTGAATTGTTGTAATGTATCATTAAAAAAGTGACCTGAATGATTTGAATCTGTATCAAAGTCGTTCTGTTTAACTTTATTTAAAGAATCTCTTACTTCTTCTGCAATTGGGTTTACATCGACAATCTCTACATCAGAATTGTTGAATTTTTTTGTAGGAACATCGGGGCCATATAAAAATTTTAAATTTACAAACCTGCTATCAATTTCGTCTTTTATTTTTTCACATTCATCTTCAATCTTCTTAATACTTACAGAATCAATAACAGGTTTTAACTTTAACTTCCAATTAACGTTAAACTTTTTGACATAACCTGACTGTTCGATTTCATTATCTTTATCAAAATGATTGAAATCTGCTCCTTTTAACTGTTGTGCAATATAATATAACACATTTGCAGATTCACCTTTTGAATTTAAACTACTATTTCCTTTTTCTTTATCTGCTTTTTTAATATTTTTTGAATTAAAGTTAAAATCAATAATAAAATCAACCTTTTCATCGACATTAAATTCATCGTTGAATTTAACTTTATATGGTTCAGAATATATCTTTTTAGAAAAGTCATCAATAATACTATCAACAAGTTTTCTCTTTAACTGCACGCGTTCCGATTCATCTAAATCATCGAATAAACTTAATTCACGTTTGAAATAATTCTTAAAAATATCTTCTGCATTTAAACCACAAAATGAAAAACTATACTTATTCAAGAAATTCATTAAATCATTCTTTAGCGATTTAATTGAATAGTTTCTAATAACCTCAAGTGTTAATGCATTAAAAATCGAACCAACCTGTTTTAAATCAGATGCTACAAATGAAAAATCACAACTATTAGAATTAAATTTGACTACATATGAATCATTTGGATATGTACCAACATCAGTAATTGTCAAAGTACCATCTGAAAACATTTTATAAAGAAAATCACTGCTAGCAGCATATTTAAACGAAACACCACTATTTAACTGATAACCATTTAAAAAATCAGAAACAACAGAATAACTAAAACAACTTTTTTTTGGGTTATTAACTTCACCCAATTTTAAAAGCATTCTCTTATTTTTACTTTTATTAATACGCTGAATGAGTTCATCAACATTTACTTTTATTGCATCTTGCAATTCACTAAAAACAGATGCAACTATTGCAAAACAATATACTGCTACACGTACTTTATCTTCATATGAAAAACCAGTTAAAGTTTTTAAATTAGCGGCAGATCTATAGTTTTTTGATAAAGAATCATCACCTAAAAACTCTTTAGACAATACATGAATCGCACCTTTATAATTACCAAAAGAAGTAATCTTAAAGATATCTTCTAAAGATTTTGCATCATCTAAAACATTCTGTAATGCTTGAATTTGTTTTTCTTCATAACTTCTATTGTCTTCAACTAATGCGTTATGATCATTTAAAACATTTGAAAAATCTTCGTATTGCAAATTCATTAACTTAACCCCAAATTAAATTTTGTTTCTGATATTTTGGCGCTTCATCTTTAAGATAATTATCAATTTTATCTAACTGTCTTTCCAAAGCTGACACATCAATATCAAAATCAGATTTTAACTTTACAGAAGTTCTAGACGTAATTACTGATTCTAATAACCTCTTGCATACAAATTTTGAAACCAAATCAACATGACTAGGTTCAATCATATCCCAACAATGAAAACCCAAACCATGTTCCATCATCAATTGGCCAATTGTAACTGGACCTATAACATCAACACATTCTTCTGTTCGATTGATAATATACGACGGCTCACCCGTTGTTAAATCAGTTGTTGTTGTGTATGCTAATTGCTTCAACGGGAAATCTGTTCTTGAAAACAAATTACCACTACCTGAATATGCTGCAAGCGGGTTTACTAAAGGTGTACCTAATAGATAATTGTCAAATGAATACAAACCTTGATATGACATACCAATTGACACATCAGCACGCACTACACCAATATAATATGCATATTGCTGGATTCTTTTAGGTAACATACCTATAGGTTGAGAAAAAGGTATAGATAGGTTTAACCCATCCATACCTGATAGCGTATGAAATGTTCGTTGAATAAAAGGGCACAACCTATAATAATCCATCAACCCTACATATTCAGCATCTTCCTTGATCTCTTTTTCTTTTTCACAAAGAAGCATAATAGGATTGCCTAAAGCTAATCTAATTGTTCTCTCAACAAAATCTAGCATTGACGGCACATTGTCAGCCATGATAAATCTTTCTTAAAAACAATTAGATTGCTTTAGACGAACTTTTATTATTTTTTGCCTTTATCAATAGCTGCACAAATTTCAGCTTTTGAATACGGTTTTGCGCCAGGCGTCAATACATACGTCCCATCTTTACCTAACTTTAAAGAACCGTCTTCGTTCAATTTAACCATAGATAATGCTTTTTCATATGTTAAACCTAATGTTTCTTTACTTTCTTTTTCAACAAAAGATGCAAACACACCACTCGTATGTGCTTCTTCAACAACCGGTTCTTCAACATCTTCTTTAACAACAGTCTCGACATTCTGTTGCGCTTTTGCTTCAGCTAAAACTTTGTCTGTATCGACACCTAATTTGCGTAATTCAGACATCAGTTGCAAATCATATTCATTTGTGAAACTATCTTCACTTTCATCTTTATATGTTGCTGACGGATAATCTTCACCAATACCAGCAGGAACAGGTGCACCTGAATTATTACCACTCATTGATTCAGGAATATAAACGGGTTTATTCGCTTCTTTTGCCATTTCAGCTTGATGTCGCAATTCTTCAGGAGAAATAGGATCCATATCTTGTGGCCTACGAACAAGCAAACCCTTTTCTACAAACTTCTCATAAACATTTACAGGAAACTGCATTGGCAAACCAGGCCGTTTAATCTGAATACCATTAACAACAACTGATTTACCGTTTTTTGGAAAATAAACTACCATTTAGATTACCCCATTAGTTAAATTTTCGATAACTTTAGAACATTAAATCAATAAAGTAAAAATTACTGTTGACATTTGTTTGAGAATACTGTAGCATAAAACAATTAAAGGATCTGTTAAAATCATGAAGCAAACTAAACTTGAACAAACTATTGCAAATGCATCATTTACTATAATGCTAATTTACTTTATTGGCTCATTGTTATTTGCAACTATTTATTCAACAAGCTTTTTGCGTGAATCTTTTCAATCTTTTATAACGCTTTTTACTATTGTTTCTTTTAATGTTTATCTTGATAAAAAGAAATTTGCAATAAATGTTTTTGACCGCATATTTGAGATTTTATTTGTTTCATCTACAATTTGCATAGTTGTTTATTGCCATGAAGCATCGATTGCTACTACGATCATGCTAACTCTATTTATTGTTTCTATCTTTTTGAACATTTTAAGAAGAAACTGAATCTTGATCAATGAACTGCTGCCACGACAAATATTTTTCAATATCTTCTTTATTGACTTGTTTTTCCGATTCAATCTGCTGAAAACTTTTCAAAATTGATTCTTTATTTTCATCAACTTCTTTTGCTAAATCTTTTACGTCACGATATGGACATGCCTTAAAACTATAGTCATATGTCCTACAAATAGAATTTGTAAAAGACATTACTATAAAATTTTTCACAACATCAGACATTGACCAACCTAAAATAGACAACGCTGCTGCAAGCAATAAAGCATTCTTATGATTTTTAAAATAGTTACTTAAATTATCAAGCAAACCTTCGTCTAAAAAATCAGATATATGAAAAACATCTTCGAATCTTTCCAAACCTTCCGCTTCTAATTTTCCTTTTAAAAACTTTTCAATACTTTCTAAATTGTCTAACTTTAAATCTGATAAAGTTAAACTGGCTTCAAAAGATTCTTCCATATATTGCAAAAAACATTCACGAAAAGTTTGCATGACACCACCTTTTATTGTTTAAACTAAAGAACAATAATTTGCTATAGTTTTAAACAATACGTTAATGAACCTGAATCATAAATCTTTCTAAACCCATTATTGAACATATTTTCAGATTCTGACAAACTTTCATCAAACGTTTCTAAAATATCTTTTAACTTTCCCTTTTGAAATTTAATTCGACTATATAGAAGTTTTTCATTATTTCGAAAATAGAAATATGAAGGCTCAACTTTTGTTTTCTGCTTTTCAAAACCTAACAATTCATACAAATGACCATTCGACCAACGTCTGTTTGCATACGACACTAAAACTGTACTCTTATTCATCATCTTCTTGAAACAACTCAACAATTTTGATGCAGCAAAACGAACTTGCAAATCTTTTTTAGTGCAAAATCTCAACAACTCATAATTATATTTTTTAGAAAACCTCGGCTTTCCAAAGGTCATTAATGATACTAATCCATCTTTATAAAACAAACCTAAATTAATTTCTGATACACAATCACCTTGCAGATGATTTTCTTCAAGAAACTTTTTCTTTAATGTTTTATCCACACTTTTTACAATACAATTTCTTGCATAAATAAAATTATCTTGAATAATTGCATTTCTAATTACAGACTTCCAAATAGCTTGCTTATTTAAATCCAACCATTCATTCTCAAAAATGTGAAAAAGTTTAATCCCTAACTCTTCACACATATCAGTTTTGATTTTATGATAATCTTTCATCATAATTTCACCACGCAATGATCTATCATCTTCGACAGTCGATACTGAATGAAACATCAAACCATCAAACTCTATTGCCAACTTCAAATCTGGCAAATAAATATCTAACTCTAAAGGTGAAATCACTTTTCTTGTATCACAAATCACATCACCCGCATATATTGATTTAATAAATTCATAAATCTGATTTTGCATTTGATGTTTTTCATGTTTATTTGGAACAACAATATCATTTCGCCGTTTAAAAGCATCCATTGACGATCTGTTCACGTTAAAATAACTCAACGCTTCTTCTATTTTAAAATAACCATCTTCTATAAAATTCTTTTCAACGAAATCTTTATTATAGTTTTCACGGTGCTGAACTCCTGTTAAAGAAAATTTATCAACACCATACCTTTCACGCATTACATCTTTTGCTTTTTTCTGAAACTCTTTCAGCTTAAAAACATTATCAACACCGTATTTCTTTTTAACAGTTTCAACAGCTTTATTTTTAATTTCAACAGATTCAAAAGGCGACTCTACACCAAAACGATTCTTTAATGTTTCTTTTGCTTTCTCTTTATTTAAGTACCCACTATCATCATAGCGTTCAAGTTTTGTCTTTTTTATTTTTTCATTATTATTGCAAGTTCCATACAACTCAACTCTCTTTTGAACACCCTTTTCATATACTTTCCTACACTTCATTGCATTGTCAACACCAAAGCGTTTTAAAGTAGTTTCTTTTATTTTCTTAACAACCTGCTCACGTTTCTCTTTATCTTGCATTCTTTCTTTGTTCAATAACACAACTTTTTCTTTTACTTCATCTAAAGCAAAAGGCGTAGTTACACCATACTTCTCAAATGTCGCATTTCTCATTTTAGCGGCAATTAATGTGCTTGACTTCTTAAAACCAAACTTATTAGAAATTTTAGCATTTGGTTTTCTCCTGTTTTTATTTAATGCTGTGCCAGGCTTTGATTGCAAATAAATATCAATCTCTTCAAAAGACAAATTTACTTCTAAATAAAGATATCCAAACTCTTCTTTTGTAATATACTCATCACCAATTAAAGGATATTTAGAATAATCCCTTCTTAAACGAGAAACATCAATATCTTTAATACTATACATTAAAAAACACCTCTTATAAAATATGATTATATTGTATCATAAATATAATAAATGTCAACAAAAATGTGAATTTATTTTAGATTTAAAAGATATTTTTGATAACCACAACCAAAAACTTCAACAAAACCTTCTTCTATTAATTCTTTCTTTTTGTCACTATCTCCAATAGTGAATTGTTGCTTCTTTTTAGATAAATGACACACTGGAATAACTTCACCAACTGCACGAAAACCTAAAACTTCATAAACAGCCCCTTTGAATTTTGACAAATCACAATATGAAACCACTGATTCAGGTTTAAATTTATTTTTGAAATAACTAAACAACTTACTCAAGCCACCAACGGCTCTAAACCCATATATACTACAAAAATGCAATAACTCATATTGAACAGAATCATTATTTCTTGGTCTACCAAAAACCATAACTTGCAACAATTTATCTTGATAAAACAACCCTAAACAAATGTCTTCTTTTGTCATTTTATTGGTTAAACTATAGTTATTTAAAAATTCTAAACAACTTTCAAAATCAACCACCCTAACTTCACAGTTTCTAGCATGAATTCTTTTGCACTTTTCAAATAAACCTAAAACTTTCTTTTCATCATCCCAATCAAAAATGTGAATGCACCTATAACCAAACTTTCTTGCAACTTCAGATTTTCTTAAATGATAATCTGATGACCGTACTGAACCAAAAGGATTTCTTGTTGAATTATGTGTAAAAGATGGATCAATTTCAATTAAGATTTTTTCTTTTTCCAAACACACATCATATGAAAAATTCTCAAGCTTTACTGAATCTAAACCAACTTCATACCCTAACTTTTTCAACTTTTCAGCAAACATCACATTTCTTTTCGAAATCGTCTTTTTATTTGCCTGTCTGCATTTATCAGTTAAACAAAAATACGGCACATTAAATTTTTCAATAATCTGTTTCTGAATTTCAGCTGCAATCTTTTCATTCGCAAAACCTATTTCACCACCAAACTTTTCTGTTAAACCACGCTGCATATTTTCAGTAACAACTTCTTCAAAACTCTTCCCTGTTTTGCTTTCTACAGTTTGTTTTATCTTTTCAAAAATAATTGGATTAGACCCATTTAAAGGCCCACCAAACGTTTTTTCTGCTTTCTTTCTAATTATATCTGATGCTAAACCAACGCCACCATAAAACTCTTTCTGTCTATTTCTGATATCACTATTAGCTATAGGGTAATCTACACCATATCGTTCATTTGACAACTTAATCAACTTTTCTTTTGTTTTAGGCAATTGTAAATTGTGAACACCTTGATGATTCTTTATATTCGTTTCTTTTATCCTTAACTTAACTTCTTCCATCTGGCATGCTAAAATTCCATTATGATTGTTTCTATTGTTTTCTATATTCTTTCTTTTAAACTCTTCCACTTGCATTGGTGATTCTACACCATACTTTCTAAAGAAGTTTTCTTTACGTTTCTGTTGAACTTCTGGATTGTCATATGGACTACTATATCCAGTTTTCTCCTTATATTTATTCATCAATAAAGTTTTACCTGATAACGAATATCGACAATCTCTTGAACAAAAAACATGCTCATCACAACGTTGTCTGTTGAATCTAAACACACCATTGAATTTATGACAAACAGGAC
>CALAFU010000008.1 GCA_937891325.1 uncultured Candidatus Melainabacteria bacterium
TTGGTTCCAAAATTTGGCTGGAAGCTTTTGTTCCTCAAACAGATGGTTCAGTTAAAGTGTATAACTCAATTGTTCAAGGTTCAGTTGAACAGGATACTTCAGTTTGGGAAGGCGATTCTGGCGTGAAACCTCTAAAAGCTGTATTGCCTGTCGATGTCCAAACAACTGACGATATTGAAGTTAAGGTTCATTTCCATTGGTATGATAGCATTGGCTATACATATCTAGATCCGGAATTACATCTCGACTAAAACAGCAAAAGCGGGGTTTAAAACCCCGCTTTTTATATTGCTGTAACTTTTACGTATCCACCTAGTGCTGGATATGATGCACTGTTTTGACCAGCATTATTATATCCTGAAGCACCCGGACCTGTTTGAGTATTGTCGAATGTCGAAACTGTTCTGGTTGAGCCTGGTGCAACCCATGAATCATAAATAGCAAACCAATGGCCATTCGCCGGTGTGTTGTTACTAATTATTTGAAAATCTGTCCATAAAGACGTATCGAAACCACCTGTTGAATAACCAACAGCTTTTGTTCCATCCCCAACTTTACCGGAATTAAAAGCAGAACCAACTTGTTGTAGATTTCCTTGAGGTGCTATAAATATATTTGAAGAATAGTCTGGTAGAGTTCCTACTCCTGAAGCAGCGCCTTCATGTGTCGGCGCTGGTAAAGATCCATTACCGAAATTTGTATTATCACCGCCGTTACCAACAAAAATATATAATTTCTGCCCAACAGTTTTTGGTTTAATCCTGATAACTCCACAACCTGAACCACTTGCTGTCGAACGTGACCAATAAACCTTATAACGTTTATCACTATGTTTGTTTAAACGGTTGTTTCTATTATGTTTTTTGATGTTGTTATTTAAAAAGTTTCCAACGTTAATCATTCAATAATTCCTTTATAAATCGATTGCAGCACCTACAACTGGTGAACCCCCACCAACAATTACAATCTCTATCATTTGAGCTGTTGGCAGAATTAATTCATATTTTGTGCCGCCACCACCGCCGTTTGTTCCATATTTTTCAAACAGAATTGTACCTGTTGGTAATGCTTTTTGATAAAGTAACGTTGAACCTTGATAAATTTGAGAAATAGTTTTATCGCCTAATGTAATCAATGGCATTTCTTTTCCGTCATAAACAATCATATGAAACACTTTCTAGTAACTAAATATTTAGTTGCATAAAATTACAACTAAAAGGAAGAACATGTAGTCGTACGACTCAAATCTTATTTTTACAAATATTAAGTCGTACGAAACTTTGTTCTATAATTATAGTTTAATTGTTATTTGTGTTTAGTGTTATGTCAATTTATAAAGGTAAAATCAAGCAAAATATAATATGTGAAGGTTTGAAAACAATTGAAAAGATCTGCAAAGGTTCAACAATTATATATGAAAATAAGTTACCTGCTGGCCAAATTTTAGTTGAAACATCAACGCCAGGAACATATACATTAACAATTCCTAAAACACAAAACTATTATTTTATTGCAGTCGGCGCTTGTGGCGGTAGTGCATTGGGCGGTTCTGGGCACTATACAAATTGTAATGCTGCTGGTGGTTCTGGCGCATGTGCAGCTGGAACAATTAAATTAGCAAAAGGCACTATTGTCACTTATGTTGTAGGTGCATTAGGTGCAAATAACTCTGGGTACTCTGTCGGAAACTATCCGGCAAAAGCAGGTGGTGCATCGTCAGTTTCAATTCCTGGAAATTCTATAGCAACAGCGAACGGTGGTGGCGGTGCAATTGCACATATTCATACTTCACCAACAAGAACGCCATGTGCAGGTGGAACATATGCATTTGGGTCTGGTGTAACCGTAGACACATCTATAACTAAAAATGGCAACTCTGGTGTAAATGACTCCCCTGGCGCATCTGTTTACGGTGGTCATGGTAAAGGTAACCAAACAGGTACAACAAACGGTACACTTGGGTATTTTATTTTTAAAACAGCATGACAACTTGTACGGATTAGCAATTTAAAACACAAACGGCTTTTGCTTTTAAGACTTGGTAAATAAAAAATTTTACCATTGGTTTGTAAATTTTACCTTGCCAATTTCTTTTAAATTTGCTAAACTTAATATACAAAAATAACAAACTAATAGGTTTCTAAATGGTAACAAAAAAAGATTTGGAATTACTTCCTTCTAACATTAAACATCAAGTTGAAAAATGTTTGCAGTTTGAAGAAGATTGTAAAAAGCAAGATGAAATTGAATTTCGTGAATTCGCACGATCACACAATAATCTTTCTGCAAGTGATTTTGTTTTACAATACTATAATACAACAAAAAAAGTATTGTCTGATGAACGTTTGTTTTGGTACTTGCAAGTTTATGGAACAAACACATATGGTGCTAGTGTAGCTAAATTTGTATTAGACAATACAGATTTAAATGATATTCATGTTCCTGTAAATGAAAACAAACCAAAAGAATGTTTGAAAGAATTTAAGGATCCTGTTATAGCACCTTATGAAATTACATGCACATGTGAACAGCCTTCTATTACTGTTCATAATGAAACATGTAAATGTTGTGAGGTGTTTCCTGAATTACTTGAAGACAGCAACACCTTTCAACAGTTTAGTAATAAAGAAAATTCTAAAGATGATAATGAATTGTTTCAATTGTCAAAAGCTGTTTATCAAGCTTGCAAGATGTATGAAAACAAATCAATTACATCTTTAATTTTGTTTGATATACTTTATGAAAAAGATGAATCTAAAAGCATTGATGATAGTGATAACTACAAATTCATTGTAGAATTAATTAAAACAATGTCATCATACGGCATCATTAAAAGGAAAAGTTTGACATTTAAGATTGTTGATAATTTATTCACTTTTGATCGTGTAAAGAATTGTATTGTTAAGACATGTTGCTATTCCAATTTGTTTACAAATGAAGAAAAGATTAACTATTTGCAAGCAATGAAAACGTTGAATGTAATGGAATTGAGTCGATTGTTTAAGCAAGCTCATGAAAAAACTTCTGAACTTTTGGAAAGTCTAGGACTTAAGAAAAAGCGAACTAAAAAGAATTAATTGGAAAAATTTCAGCGGGTAGTTTTGTTACTACCCGCTTTTCTTTTATATTGCTAATTTAAACTCTGGTGACTTTATCGCTGAAATAAAATCTGGAAATTGTTTTACAACCGGCTCTATCATTTCGTTTTTTCTACACATGCAAGTTAACCCATTGCTATATAGGTAAAAACAAAACTCTTCTGAAACTTTAGTTATCAAGAATCTTTCACCACAAAAGGTTTCTCGTAACTGGAATGCTTTAGGGAGTGCTGATTTAGACATGGGATTTCACCTTGTTCATAGTTGCACGGACTTTTTCAAGAACATTAATTAGACATTGCTGCTTTTACAGACTTAATGTATGGCTAAAGAATTCAATGCAACTGTTGACAACAAACTACAATTAAACGTAATTATTTAATTTGACAAAATTTAAACAAAATTTTCATTAACTTGTCGACAATTTATTGTATAGCATAAACAATAAACGTACTTGCTTAAAGCAAGAATTATCTAAAGGTGTAGGAAGTTCAAATGCTGTACAAATTGTATTAAATTTGAAATCAGGAATGGTTGGGCGAATGTCTAGCAATAAAATGTTTGCCATTTGCATTACATCTAACGCAGGTGAATAGAAGTAATCAAAAAATCGATTATGTTTGTTTCCTGATTCATCAACAACTGTTCCATGTTTTTTAAACATATTCAATAAAAAGTCATAAACAAATGATGCATTATACGCAACAATCATAAACTTTTCATCAGGTACAGTGTGTTTATTCAAAAACTTTTCAATATGGTTAAATGCAAATTCTTGCGGAATATATTGTTGAATTGTTTCTTGCTTTTCATTGTTAATTTCTAGCGCTTTTGAATCGAACTCAACTTCACCAGGATTCATTTTAGTAAACATTTGATCTATTGCACGACCATCTTTTACTGCAAGCATTGCTATTTCAGTTATCCCATGTTTCCATGGAATAGTGCCGGTTGTCTTTATTGAGATAAAAATTTTAATCATTTAGTTTTCTAACTGTTAATTGTTTGAACGCGAAATAAACTATAACATAAAGCTTGTTTTATTGCAACATATTTGTTCAAACTTAAACTTGTACGGGTTGCTATTTAAATTGGTTCTAAAAAATTAATAGTGTTACTAAATTAGTTAAAAAGGTGCATAAATGATTGATTTAAGCATTAAGAAACTTCTAGATGTTAAAAAAGATATTCGTGATGCAATTGAAGAAAAAGGTGTTACAATTGCTGACGATAGCAATTTTGAAGAATATTCAAAACATATTCAAAAAATCTCTGGAAGTGGCGGAAGTGACCTTGAAACTTCAACATTCAATAATGTTTTGAACAATTCATCTAATAAAGTAAATGTTGAAGATAAAGTCTTTTTGAATCATGTTAATGCTTTAAGTGGTGAAGGGTCCTGTATCTCTGATAAAGATGATTTTAAAACATCATATCCTAGAATTTTATCCGCAGATGGAAATTTTGTTTATGCACCAAATGCTATGCAACAGTTATCATACGTTAAGTTAGACGGTTTAAAAGCTAAAGATTTTTCTACTGTTACACGTACTTTGGGTTTGCGTGATTTGGCATTTGGACCAAATGGTGAATTGTTGACATGCAATTTAAGATATACTTCTGGATCCAATACTTCGGAAGAATACCGTTGCGATTCAAGGTATTGGAAAGAATATATTTCTTATCATGCTGGAGGTGGATATATAGGTGAAGACATTTACGTCTTGCAATCAGACAATAAAAATTATGTCATTAAAAAAGACCTTGAAACAGGAAAGAATCTAAAACAGTGGTTAATTGAAGACGTTGATTGGTCTTACGCTAACTATAAAGCTCAATGTATTGCATTGTATGAAAATGATAAATTATATGTTTATGATTTTAAAGCAAATATTGTCGCTATAATTGATGAAAATACTGATACAGTTACAAAAGAAAACATTAATGTATCCAAGCTGCAAGAAATTAATATTCGACCTGTTGCTATAACAAACGATCACAAATTTATTATTTGTAAAAGTACAAACTCTTCTTCTGAAAGATTACGTTGCATTAGACGTGATTCTATTAACTCTTTTACGGAACTATCAGATTTAGAATCAGGCAAATTACAAATGCAAAACAAATTTGCTAATCTAAATTATTTGTTCTTTTTTAATCGTTTCAATCAAATTTTATCAATAAAATATCAGCAAAAAGACAAATACCTAATTTTGCAATATACTGGTTGTGACGAAAACAATTTACCAATTTTTAATGAAATCAAATTGTCAAAACCTGATGCATTTAACAGCGATGAATACTCTTTCACATCAGATGATATTCCATTCACTTTTGATGCTACTGGAACAAAAGTTGTGTATGCGTTGCAAAAAAACGATGGCGATTTTAATTATGTTATTGTACAGTCTTTAGAAGATCGTTCACAGTTTGAGATTGTTGACTCTGATTTATGCAACTCAACAAGTATTCAAGGAATTGTTCAAAAAGCTGCTGAAACAGGTGCAATGACAAAAGTTAAAGCTTATAAAATGAAAGAAGCTACTGCAACAGTGACAACAAATATCAATGCTGAAATCGAAATCGTTGGGGGAATTCAATAATGTCAGAATTAGTTAAAAACGTTTATAGTAATTATCCGTTTATTGTGAAAGCTAAATCACGTGGTTATTATGATTACAGATCAACTCAAACTATTGTCGATTCAAGCAATATTGTTTTAGACATGAAGAAATTTGAAGGACTTGAAACATCCTTAACTGAAACAGACAATTACCCATTAATTGTTTCTACAAAAGAACATACATTGCCGAATTGGCATTTTATTGATGACACAAAAAATGTGTTTATGAATGTTGGTAAAAACTATAAAAGCATCGGTGAATATAAAAACAATTACTATTTAATTAATAATGGTTGTACTGAATCTGAAGGTGTTTATTCCGGATTTAATAGTAGTGAAAACAAATTAACATTGAACAAAAAGTTTCCTTCAGATATGACATCAATGGAAATTGTGACAAAAGCAATGTTTACAGAAAATGGGTCTCACTCAACATTGTTTGGAAGAAATTCTGGCAATGATGGAACTATTATCATTCGTAATAATAGCGGATTTAAATTTGGGTATTATCACGGGAGCTGGACTTGGGAGTCTTCCGCGCCAGAAGTCGAATTGAATAAATGGCACTGGTTTAAAGTGATATGGGACGGAACAAATTTAACTGGATATATGCTTGAAGATAATTCTTATACTTTAGACGCTTTGCCAGAAATATCTTCATGGTCTCAATGTTGGCAATCAACTGATAATATATTTACAGGAAATTCTTTTGATATAGGATATAATAAGAATTTAACTGGCGAATATTGTAAAGGAAGCATTGATTTAGCAAATACTAAAATCGTTGTTAATGATGATTTATTTTTTGCATATAATCAACAAACATTGGTTAAATATAACTTAAACGGTTGTTTGTACAATTATACTGATACAGGTGTTGCTGATACATTAAATATGTTTAGCGTTGAAAAAGACAATCAAGACACTGCTATTATTTTAACGAAAGAAGAATCACCGACAATTGAAAACAGTGTCGTAACATATTTAGGTCAAACCAATGTTCCTGAACATAAAGTGTATAGTTATTCAGAAGTCGATGGTTATGAACCTTTTGATGTAACTTTGGTAGGAACAGATGCAACCTACGATATATCAACATACCAGTTCAATGGATCAAAAGCGTCTGAAAGCTATCTTAAACTTAATTATGATTTGAAAGAATCTGATAATTTAGAGATCATAACAAAAGTTAAATTTAATGACGTCAGTTCGTCAGCAGCTGTTTTTTGTTCAAGTACAAATGTTTGGTGGATTGGAGAAACTCGTGGAAAGTTTGGTGGATATTTAAATGGCTCTAAAACAAGCAATTTTACATTGGAAGCCAATAAAACATATTGGTTAAAAATTGTCGAGGATGGATTAAACTTGAAACTGTACGCTGTAGAAGATGATAATTATTCAATTAACAACGTTCCATTTGGAGATGCTGTCTATACAAGTAGCCGTTATGGGTTGACTAAAAATGGATTTGTCTTCGGTGCAAATATTGGCTATAATAGTGAAAACCTTGACGGCACAATTTACTTAAAAGATTCTAAATTCGTAGTTAACGATGAAGCAATATTTGGTAATGTTGTCGTTGGTAACTGGGTTAAAAAGTAAAACTCTAAACAATTCTAAACTATCATAAATTTTATGATAGTTTAGAATATTGGGTTATTTTAATCTAAATCATTTATCATATTCATGATCTTTTTATTCAAACCATGGTCTCTAACAACTAAAAACTCATTATTATTTCTTTTAACAACACCCAAGTTAGAAATCGCAGAATTATCAATTAAATCAGCAATAAACATAGCATCAGGTTTTTCAGTATATAAATAGTTAGAAAATTCTTGAATAAATTTATTTTTCTTGATAACATCATCATAATTATTGTGTAATTTAGCTAACTCATCTTTATTCAAATTAGCCGAAATAAATTCTTTATCATATTTTCTTGTAAAATAAATGTCTCCAAGAAGATAAAGAATTTTTCCGAAATCACTATGGGATATTCCTGTTAATTCTTTAAATTTTGATCTTGAAACATCTTTAGCGTATTCGCATTCTATCCAACTAAAATCATCAGCATGCCTATAAATTTTTGTAAAAATTTTATAATTAGCTTTCTTTTTATCGCATTCAAATTCATTTTGTTTGATACCAATTTCATTAAAAGCTAATTTTAAAACATGATTCATTTTTGGTAAATAAAAACTTATACGAGTTGTACCTTTTCCAACAATTTTCAAAAATTTTTTACAATATTTTATTTTATCAGATAATTCTTTTTTAGAATTTAGCTCTGCAATGGAAAACATTGACTCTAAAAGTGTTTGAAATATTTCTTGTCTAAAGATTTCAATTAAATCACACATTCTAAACCTATTAAAATAAATTTAATTGTTCAATATAGAACTTTTTATTTAATTGAAAATTTATCTTTAATGAAGTTTAATTGTCTTTCAAATGACTATATAGTAAGCTAAATAAAAAAGGGCAGGTAATTTACCCGCCCTTTTCTCTATGTTACGTCAATTTCACAAATTTGCCATTACGAACAATATATGCAACAGGTTTTTTCTTTTTTGCCTTAACAATAAAGATAAACCCATCTTTATTCATATCAACAAACTCTTTAGCCTGTTTCAATGAACCGTAAACAGGAAATGTATCGTCATCGTCAATCTCGATTACATCCCCCAAAATATGGTCAATATCCTGAAAAGCAAACTGATAAAAGTCAGATGCAAATTCATCAACATCAGTTGCTTTCAAAAACATTTCTTTCAAATATTCGATCAGATCACGCGGTGTATTAAATGTAGGTTTTGTCATTCTGAGTTCCTTTTGTTAAACCAATGAACATAAATTAAAATAAATGCGCATATTTGTCAAGCTTTATTTACATCACTTTCTAAAAAACTTTCATCACGTTCTTTTATAAAGATTTTGAAAACAAACAGGTGTGAATATGAGCATTCGTGTTAATGGTAAAATTATTGCAAGTAACGGTGATATTAAAACAGAAGTATCAACAGATAATCTTGTTACTCTTGATACGAATCAAACTATTACTTCCTCAAAAACTTTTACAATCGAACCTTTAAAGAAATCAACAACTGTTGATATTACCGTCGAAAACCCTGAAACTTATCAACAAAATGATGCTTTTCGTGTTCAAGATAAAAACGGAAAAGATATGGGGTGGTTTGGTTGTGGACAATTAACATCTGGCGAAATTCATACAACTATTCATTCGAAAAACAAGGATGGCTATAGTTCAATTGTAGCCGCTTGCGTTCCTCAATCCGGTACGACAGGTGCTTATGCCTATGCTCCAAACACACCAGAAAATGCCCCTGATAATGCAATTGTTACCGTGGATTATGTGAAAGACAAGTCTGGGTCTTTGTCTATTATGGATGTCGTCTTCGCTCCTTTGGGTATTGATGAATCCAAGAACAAACGTCGGTATCTGAATGGTCAGGTAATTATTCAATCACAGTTCCCTGCATTTACGTCAGCAGTCAAGGCTCGCATGACCACTATGGCTAATGCGTTCACGACTGAAACAAACTGGCAAGCTGAGAAGACTAACAGCAAACTGGGTCAATGCGGCAAGTTCGTTGTTGATGACACTGCTGGTACAATCAGATTACCGTGTGTGGTTAATGCACAAGGGTTGACTGACTTGGCTCAGATTGGCGGGATTAAGAGTGAGAGCTTGCCGAATATAACGGGTGAAGTCGGTTACGCGGGCGATTTAGGTTTTCTTGACGCAGATGTTACAAGAATTAGCGGAGCGTTCAAGAAAGGACAGACGACGATTGCCGCGCCTGTTGGGCAGAACAAGAGCAGTTACGCTTTGGGTTTCGACGCATCTCTCTCCTCTTCCACCTATCAAGACAACGCCCCTGTTCAGCAAGAAGCAATCCAGTATCCGTATGTGATTGTCGTTAATACAGGTGTTGAGGAAGCTGAACGTCCTATCAATAACTATCAGGTCAACAATGTCTATTCCTATGGTATGTCGCAATACTATAATGGTGATATGAACAACCTGTCTTGGCTCAAATCTGCGGGTCAATGGAATAGCAGCACTGTCTATGCTGGTATGTATAACTGGCTGGTTGAACAAGTAAATGCTGGCAAGTCTGGGTTT
>CALAFU010000009.1 GCA_937891325.1 uncultured Candidatus Melainabacteria bacterium
ACGAAAAGGCTTCCATGAGTTTAAAAAGGCTGAGTTTGCTCAACTTGTAAAAAGCCACATTTCAACAGAAGAAGATTTATCCGATGAAATTAAAAGTATCATTAATGAATTAAAATCTCTTACTTCTTTTGTAAATCAGTAAATTGTTGCAAATAGTATTTTACGCCGTCAGTGATATATAGTTTGGGCTCTTTCATAACGAAGCTATCAAGCATTGCAATACCTTTTTGTTTTTGCCCTTTTGCAATATAAATTAAGCCAATTGTAATGTCATCAAGTGGTGTCTTTTTGTTTTTTATTAGTGTATTTAGCTTCTTATCAAGCATGCCCATATATTGATAAGAAGTAACCAAATTTAAGTAATATTTAAAATTTAATGGATTTTTGTTGATAGCACGTTCAAAACAATCAAGCGACATTGAGTAGTAACCAAGTTTTAAGTAAGTTTCACCTAAATTGTTATAATACACAGATGAGGCTTGAGTGTTGGGGTTAAGTGAAATAGCAATCTTAAATTCTTGAATTGCAGCATAATATTGCCCCATATCCAAATACATTAGTCCATAATTGTTATGAATATATGCATTTTTTTCGGGATTAACGTCTGTCAAACCTATTACATCATAAGAATATGCAAAGTTTGGAATGACTAATATAGCTAATATTACAAGAAACTTTTTTAACATCTTAAATATTTATTTCTAATCCTTCATAAGCAAAGTCAGCTTTGTCCGCTAAATCGCCATAAATTTTAGCAATACTATTTAATTTATCATCATCATAAGAAGGGTCAAAGTGGTAGAAAATAACCTTTTTAGCGTGACAATAATCTTGACATTCTAAAGCCATATCAAATGTAGAGTGTCCAAAACCTTGTTTAGGTGAGTGTGGATTTAAGTAATCTTCAGTTGTGTATTGTGCATCATGGATTAATAAATCACAACCTCTAGCAAAGTTTGCAAGTTTTTTATCTCCGCCAAAGTAAGTTTCTTTATCAGTTGCATACACTAAAGATTTATCTTTGTATTCAATCTTATAGATAACAACACCTTCTTGTGGGTGTGCGTATGATTTATACGAAGTGATTACCACATCATCTGGTAAAACTTCAATCTCATCTTCAGAAACACGTTTAATAATTGGATCGTTTCCGTGTCTTAAAATAATACATTCAGTTTCGTCAATATCACAAATATTCAAGTTAGCTGCAATATCACCTAAATCAATAGGGAAAGTTTTTGTAAATAGCAATTGAGCCAATTCATCAGCTAAATCCTCGTTATAGTTTGAAGTTCCAAATACATTTAATTTTGTTGTTGGGATGTGGTTTGGCGCAAAGAATGTAAAGCCAATAATGTGATCTTGGTGAATATGGCTTAATAACATTGTTGCTTCAATTGGTTTTCTGTCTTTTAAGTGTGAGCCTGACATAATGTGGTCTTTTAAAAGTTCACTTCCAAGTTCAATCAAGCCTGTGCCAGCATCTAAAATGATTAAATGACCACCAACTCTAACTTCAACACAAGATGTATTTCCGCCATATTGCATGAATTTCTTATTTGCGCAAGGATAACTACCTCTAACGCCTCTAAATTTAACTTTAAATTCTTCGTTCATTATTTATTGTCTCCCTTTGGTATAGTTATAGTTACTGTTCTGTCTTTTTCATCTCCATAATAAGTTGAAGCGTGGAACACCATTAATTTAGCCTTTGTTTGCAATTCGTGCAATCTAGTTGGCATGTATTGAATTTCAAAGACAGATTTATTTTTATAGTTGTGAACCGTTACAAATCTAAATGCATTTGGATAAGAAATAAAAGCAGGTGTACTTACGTGAACAAGATTATCCTCTTTTGTGACCTTTGTTGTGTGGTAGTGACCTGTAAATATTCCTATTGGATTGTTATATTTTTTAAGAATTGAATACATTTCATCTGCGTTTACAAGTCTGTGGCTATCACTTGAAAATGGTTGTTTTAAAGGAACATGCATAAATATTAATACAGTGTTATTACCTGCTGATGCTAATTCTTTATCTAAAAATTCTAGTTGTTCTTCTGGTAATTCACCTTGTGCTGTTAATCTCGTATCAATAATTGGATCAAGTGCAATTACTTTAAAGCCTACTTTAGGTGTGAAAGAGTAATATGTTTTGCTGAATTTATAAGTTTTATTATATTCATTCATTAATTGAACATATAAACGACGATTTAAGTAACCGCCTAAGCATAAATCGTGATTACCAGGAACTGCGTAGTATGGATATTTTAATTTATTAGCATGCTCAAAAAATAACTTCATATTTTTTTCAAAAGGTACATCTATAACGTCACCTGTAAAGAATACAAAATCTAAATTTTGAGTTTGGTTAATAACTTCAATCGCATCATCAAGTAATTGACCAGATTGAGC
>CALAFU010000010.1 GCA_937891325.1 uncultured Candidatus Melainabacteria bacterium
TCCAAAAACTCTGAAACCAACCGCTGTTGTGCTTGGGATTTGCCCAATAATGCTAGACATAGCGTTTTTAGCCTCTTTAATCCAATTAGACATACTCCCTGAATAGTCCATAACTAGCTCTATGACAGGAATTTGACCTGCATTTACTTGGTTGTTTCCAATGTAATTTTGAGGTGTGTAAACGTTATAATAGTTTGTGGTTGTAGTCTTTGTCGGAGAAACGACTTGACCGTTTTGCTTTACTGTTCCGCTAGTGTTAACCTTATATTTGGCTGCAAAAGCACCGCAAGATGTAATGATAATAAGTGCTATAGCTATTATTAGATTTCTTTTCATAAGTCCTTCCTTTTTTCTTTATTATAACACACTCTAATGTACTATTAAAGCATATCTTGGATATCTGTATTGATAAAAATCGCTTCTAATCAAGCCAATTTCTTGGTATTGTAGCCCTAAGTCTTCACATAACTGCTTTTGAAGCCAATATTCAGATTCACCTTGATTTACGATAAACATGCTTCCGCCTTCATTTAGGCATTCTTTAGCGTGGGCAAGCATTTGAGCTGGATTGAAGTACTTCATTGGCAACCCCCATTGCTTGTGTTGAAATTCTCCAACAAACGGTAAAAACCACGTTATGTAGTCAAAACAGCCGTTTATGTTCATGAAATTCTCTGCAATATATCTAGTGAATGGCAAGTATTTTATATTGTATTTTGCGATTTCTTTTCGAGAGTACAAATTCCAGCAAAGCCTGTAAGCATCAAGCTCTACGCCTGTCATTTCAAGGTGATGGCAAGCATTTTTAAAATAGATGTATTCCCCTCGTGCATAAAACCAATTTTTAGAGCCAATGTCTAGTATTTTCAAGTCTTCATGCGGAAATATTGGAAAATATTTGTCTAAAATGTCCAATATATAAAGGTTTTCAGAACAATTTAACCTTGTTATGTCGTTTTGTAAAATAGTTAAATCATACTCACTGTCTGGGATTAAGTCATTTACGTCTTGTGGTTTTGGTGAGTAATTTTTTCTAGAAAACTTTGTTTTTTCACGTAGAAAAAAATCTATTTTGTTTTTTAAATCTGACATTAATTGTTACCTCTAAGCCACTCTAGGCAATTGTTTACAAATAATTCTTTGTTTTCTAAATAAATATCTTCAGCATGTTTTCCGTCTTCAACAATTAATTCTTTTTTCGGTTCATTTGCTTTTATAAAAAGCTCTTTATTGTGCCATATTCTTATGATTGGGTCATTAGTTCCGCCTATAAGCAAGACAGGGATTGAGATTTTACCTATTTGTTCAATTGGTATAGGTTTTGTTTTAAATGGGTGAGTGAACTGAATTGAGGTCCAGCGTTTGAATTCAAACTTTTTAAGTGTCGGAATGAACGCATTAGGGCTGAATACGTTGTTTTCAATTTTTCTAAAATCAGTTGGTGCACTAACCAAAATAAGTTTTTCAATATTGTTGTTGTTTGCACAATAATCAATAGAGATAAGGCTTCCAAGCGAAAAGCCCATTAAGTAAATCTGTTTGTAGCTTGCTTTTGCGTAATCAACAATAGCGCTTAAATCTTTTGTTTCATTATGCCCGAAACTATATAATCCATTGCTTTTGCAGTGTCCTCTAAAATCAAAAGTTATGACATCAAAGTCATTTTTTAAACTTTCCGCAATTGCTTTAAAAGCCTTTGAATCCTTGCTCATAAACCAACCATGCGCAACAATCAAAACAGCATTATGTCCGCTTAAATAGTGGTTATAAGCGATTTTTATATTATCTGTGGTTGTTACAAAACCTGTAGTAATGTTTGTTTCAGTGATTGTTGTCATATTTAAATTTTAATAGAAAAGCTAACTTTTAAATCATGCTCAAACTCAATTGTTAAGATACTTAAACATGTTTGCCATGCCTCAAACCATGTTATAGCATGCATGTACACTAATTCATTCGCCTTACATGTCCTTGTAAGGCTTTTATTTTACCCTTTATTTTAGCAACATGCAATCGCCATAAGAGTAGAAGCGATATTTATTTTTGATTGCTTCCTCGTAAGCCTTAAAAATAAATTCTTTGCCCTCTAATGCACTAACCAACATTAATAGAGTCGATTTTGGTAAGTGAAAATTTGTGATTAAGTTATCAACAACTTTAAATTCATAAGGTGGGTATATGAATAGGCGTGATGCTGATTTGCACGCTTTTATTTCTCCAAATTGTTGATATGCCGTTTCTAAAGTTCTAACTGAAGTTGTGCCAACGGCTACAAGCTTTTTGCCCTTTGCTTTTGCGTTATTAATTGCATCTGCTGTTTCTTGTGAAATTTCAAATTCCTCTGAATCCATTTTATGGTCTGTAACTTCGTCACATTTTACAGGTCTAAATGTCCCTAAACCTACTGTTAGAGT
>CALAFU010000011.1 GCA_937891325.1 uncultured Candidatus Melainabacteria bacterium
AAGTTGCAGGTGCTACAACAACTACTGCTGGTACAGGTGTTGGCGTTACAGGTGGCGTACTTACAGGTATTGGCGCTACATTGTCAGCAATTGGTATTCCATTAATACCTGTATTTGGAGCTGGTGTACCGGTTGAAGCAGCTGGTGTTACAACAACTACAGGTGGCGCAACAACAGCTGGTACAGGTGCATCTGTTGCAGCAACAGGTGGAACTATCACTTCAGTTGGAACAGGCTTAAAAACAACAGGTAGCGGTTTATCTACGACAGGCAAGGGCATAAAAACAGCTGCTAACGTTGCTGATGTTGCGATTAACGTAGCTAAAGGTGATGTTGCAGGAGTTGTTTCTTCTGTTGCAAAAACTGTTGTATCTAGTGCTGGCACAATTAAAGGTGTTGGTTCAATTTCAGCAGTTAATAATACAAAATTAGCGAGCGTTGCGGAATTTGCAAGCAAACACAAATCAATGCTTGCAAACGCTGATAACATTGCAAATGCTGTCAAAGACGGAACAAGCACCGTTAAAAAAGCAGTAAAAGGTGATGCAGTCGGAGCAGTATCTGATGGTTTATCAGCTGTATCTTACGCTCTTGGTGTAGGAAACGGTAAGGCTATGGCTAATGCAAGTGACCTTGTTAATGGTGCTTCAGGAGCAGTTTCAATTGGTTCAGATGTTTTAAACGGTAATGTTGACGGACTTGATACAACATTAGATGTATTGTCAACAGTGGCAAGTGTTGATGCTACTAGAAAACGTGGTTCAGACAGTGATATTAGCGTATTTAATGATGTAAAAATCAAACATTCAGATAAACGTAGCACTTTATATAAAACTGCGGCAAAAGCCAAAAGTGTACATAAAGAGTTTCAGCAAAACAACGGAACTAGCATATTTTAGCAAATAAATTTTCCTTGCATTATTATCTTCAAATGTTATAATCAACTAAAAGTGTTTATTACATTAAGAAGAAAAGGTGTTTAATTATGCAAGAACTAGAAAAACAATTCCACATTCACTGCGTAGAAGGCGATGTAGGTCGTTACGTAATTTTACCTGGTGACCCTGGTAGATGTGAGTCAATCGCAGCATTATTTGATGATGCTCATCACGTTGCTCAAAACAGAGAATATAACATTTACACAGGTACATTATTAGGTGAAAAAGTTAGCGTATGCTCAACAGGTATCGGCGGTCCTTCAGCATCTAAAGCAATGGGAGAATTACATAACATTGGTGCTGACACATTTATCAGAACTGGTACTTGTGGCGGTATTGATTTGAACGTACAATCAGGCGACATCGTAGTTGCAACAGGTGCTATCAGATTTGAACATACTTCAATGGAATATGCTCCAATTGAATACCCAGCAGTTGCAAACTTAGATATCACAGTAGCTTTAAGACAAGCTGCATTAGCAATGGGTAAAACAACTCACACAGGCGTAGTTCAATGTAAAGATGCGTTCTACGGCCAACACAGCCCAGCTAAAATGCCTGTTTCTTATGAATTATTACAAAAATGGGAAGCTTGGAAACGCTTAGGCGTTAAAGCATCAGAAATGGAATCAGCAGCATTATTTGTTGTAGCTGACGCTCTAAAATGCCGTTGTGGTTCT
>CALAFU010000012.1 GCA_937891325.1 uncultured Candidatus Melainabacteria bacterium
GTAGAAACTGAAGCTGAAGTTTTTGCGCCGATATCAACGATTGCGCCGTCTGAATCATAACCGCAAATTTTACCTTTTACTAAATCACCTTTTTTAAAATTGTAATCATAATTGCCTAATAAGGCTTCAAACTCTACGTCTGAATAATTTTGTTTTTCTGACATAACTACTCCGTGTTTATTCTATATAATTAAAAGACCATTTACTCCCCGATTATAAAACAAAAGCACTCGAAAAACGAGTGCTTTATGTCGATATTGTTACATTTTGACTAATTTAAGTCGATAACTGTTACTCCGTCACCGCCTTCTGCAGGTTCACCAGGTCTGTATTTAGCTACATAAGGTGATGTTGACACATAATCTCTGATGTAGTTTCTTAATGCGCCTGTACCATTGCCGTGAACGATATAAACAGGTGTTAAATTAGCTAAACTTGCTTTGTCTAAGTATGCTTCAACTGAATCTAGTGCTTCATCAACTTTGTAGCCTCTTAAATCAAGAGTGTTAGACATTCCGCTTCTTTTTAGTTCAAAAGATTCTAGCGTTCTCAATTTCAATTGAGGTTTTTTAGTTAATGATTTATCAAGTTTTGCAACTTGGTCTTTGCTTATTTTAGTTTTAATCAAGCCCATTTGAACTGTTAAGTTGTTGTTTTTGTCAGGAAGTGAAACAACTGTTACAGGTTGGTTCAATTCTTTAATCATAACAGTATCGCCGACTTTGATAGAATCCCAAATTAATTCGTCGTAAGTTTGTTTATCCATTGCGTTATCAATTTGGTCTTTCAAATCGTTTTCAAGGTAAGACAATCTTGTATAAGAACGTCTTGCAACCTTTTCAGACTTGTCTTTTCTAAGTTCACTCATGATATCTTTGATTTCTAAGCGAACATTGTCAAACTCTTCAGAGAATTTGCTTTCAATAGCTTTGATTGTTTTGCGTTTATCTCTGCGAAGTTCTGCCAATTTGTTTTCATATTCATCTTGCGCTTTTTGAGATGTAATTTTCAACATTTCAACATCTTGCAAGTTCTTAGTCAATTTTTGTTGAGTTTCTTGTAATTTTTCAATAATTACTGCTGATGGGTCGCGTTGAATGTGAAGAGTTGTTTTGGCTCTTTCAACAAGTTCAGGGTCTAAACCTAAGTTACCAGCAATAAAGATTGCGTTGCTTGCACCTGGAATACCGATTGTTAATTTGTATGTTGGTTGTAGAGTTTCTTTATCGAATTCTACGCAAGCATTTTTGAATTTAGCGTTAGTGTATTCAAGCGATTTTAATTCACCAAAGTGAGTTGTTGTAACGCTTAAAGCACCTTTTGTTGCGATATCATCAAGAATTACTTCTGCAAGAGATGCACCTTCTTGAGGGTCTGTACCAGCACAAATTTCATCAAGTAAAACAATAGTGTTTTCATCTGCTTCTTTTAGAATACTAATAATATTATTCATGTGAGAAGAGAAAGTTGATAAATTTTGCATGATATCTTGTTCATCACCAATATCAGCCAAAACCTTAGCAAATGGGTAAAGTTTTGCGCTGTCGCAAGGTAAGAACATACCAGCTCTAGTCATCAAGACGAATAAGCCGACTGTCTTTAATGTAACTGTTTTACCACCTGTGTTTGAACCTGTGATAATTAATGAAGTATAGCCGTCACCCAAAGAAAAGTCATTTTTTACAATGTCTGGAACTCTTGTAAGCAATAATGGGTGTTTGATACCTTCTAATTTTAGAACTCTTTCTTTTGTTAATTCAGGTTGCTCTGCGTGCATTTTTACTGCGTATCTAGCTTTTGCAAAGTGAAAATCAAGTTCGCCTAAAACTCTTTCGTTAGTTTGGAATGAACCATAAGAGGCTTTTACGCTACGAGTTAAATCAGCTAAAATTTTAACGATTTCGTCATGAATTTTAACTTTTAATTCTCTAATTTTGTTGTTCATTGCAACTAATTGAGCAGGTTCGATGTAAGCTGTTTTGTTTGTTGCAGAAACATCGTGTGTAATACCTGAAACACGACCTTTTGCACTTGCCATAATTGGGAATACAATTCTGTTGTCACGGATTGTATAAATAGGCTCTTGTAAATATTGTGCAAATTCTGATGAATTCAATAATTCATTAATTTTAGCCTTAATGTCTCTTTCTGCATCTTTTAAAGATGAATACAAACCTGAAAGTGTGTCTGTTGCATCTTTTTTGATGTTATCAGCATCGTCAAATTTAGAGAAAATTTTGTCTTCTAAATCTTTGTTTGGACAAATTTGCATTGCTAATTTGCTCAACAACATATCGCCTGTTGTATTTTCTCTCATAAAGTTTTTAACTAAACGAGCAGAACGCAAACTCTTGGCTAAACTTAAAAGTTCTCTTTCTGTCAAGTAGCTGTTAAGTTGTTCTGATGTGATTGTTGACAAATCTGTCAAATGGTCGATAGGTAATTCTTGAAGTTTATCAATAAGAATTTTAGCTTCTTTTGTGTAAGTGATAGCATCTTGAATTCTATCGTAATCTGTTTCTAATTGAAGATTTAAGCATTGAGCTTGGCTTTGCTTTGTTCTTGCAAAAGTTGCCAATCTTTCTAAAATCTTGTCAAATTCTAATGTTTTTGTACTCTTTTCTAATATATTCATAATAAAATATTTTAGAACAACCGCGTTATAATTGCAAGTTGTAACGAAATCTGTAACATGGCATGGCGGAATTTCTTCTCGGACTTTTAAAAAAGTTATTTTTATGTTCTAATAAATAAGGTATCAAAATTTTGAGAGGATATTAAGATGAATATTGAAAGAACATTTGTAGCACTAAAACCTGATGCAGTTCAAAGAGGTTTAATCGGTAAGATTATTACTCGCTTTGAAGAAAAAGGTTTCAAAATCCTTGCTATGAAAATGTTAGAAGTTACTCCTGAACAAGCTGCTGCACACTATGCAGAGCATGTTGGCAAACCATTCTATGATGGTTTAATTCAATTTATTACTTCAGCTCCAATCGTTGCAATGGTTGTTGAAGGTATTGATGCTATTGAAGAAATTAGACACATTGTTGGTGCAACAAACCCTGACAAAGCTGACGTTGGTTCAATCAGAGCAGATTATTCTCCATTGATGAAATGCAATTGTATCCATGCTTCTGACTCTGTTGCTTCAGCAGAAAGAGAAATGAGAATTTACTTTGATGTAGAAAAAGAACTTTGCACTAATTGGAAAACAATGATGGAAGTTGTATTAGATGGATTGCAATAAGTATTTTAGTTATGATTTAGTACATGTAGACAAAAATACAGGCGCTAGAGCTGGGGTTTTACATACTCCGCATGGTGATATTGAAACGCCTATTTTTATGCCTGTTGGTACTAATTCGTCTGTAAAAATGCTTACAAATCACGATATTGAACATACAGGCGCGCAAATTATTTTGGCAAACTCTTACCACTTGTATTTGCGCGCAGGTTCAAAATTAATAAGACAGTTCGGTGGAATTCATGGTTGGATGAATTGGCACAAACCTGTTTTAACTGATTCTGGCGGATTTCAAGTTTTCTCTCTTGCCGATTTGAGAAAGATTACTGAAGACGGTGTTAAATTCCGCGACCCTAAGGACGGAAAAGAGCACTTTATTTCACCAGAAATTTCAATGGAAATTCAAGAAGATATTGGCGCTGATATTATGATGGCGTTTGATGTTTGCTCCCCATTCCCTTGCACTTATCAAGAGGCTAAAAAAGCAATGGAACAAACTCACCGCTGGTTAGAAAGATGCTTTAAGGCTAAAACTAACCCTCGTCAAGCGCTATTCCCAATTGTTCAAGGTGCTTTCTTTGACGATTTAAGACGTGAAAGTGCTAGCGTAATTTCTTCTTATGATGCTGTTGGTTACGCAATTGGCGGTTTGTCTGTTGGTGAAGATAAAGAAACAATGAACCACTTTACAGAGTTTACAGCGCCATTGTTACCTGCGCATAAACCAAGATATTTAATGGGCGTAGGAACTCCAGAGGACTTGTTGGACGGTATAAAACGAGGAATTGATATGTTTGATTGCGTTTTACCAACAAGAAACGCAAGACATGGTTCGTTCTTCACGCACGACGGTAAAAGATGTATTAAAAACCAACAGTTCCAAGCAGATCCAGCACCATTGGATTCTGCATGTGATTGTTATGCTTGTAAAAATCACTCAAAAGCATATATTAGACACTTGTTTAGATGCCAAGAAGCGACAGCCGCGGCATTGATGTCTATTCACAATATCAAATTCTTAATTGATTTTGCAAAATCTTGTAGAAAAGCAATTTTGAACGACGAATTTGATAAATTCTACGAAGAGAACTATCCGCATTTTGTTAAAAAATAATTATTTCGTTGGCACCAATTTTTCGCTCAAATAAGCGATTGTTTTTGGAAAATGTTGTTGCAAATATTGAGTTCTAATACCTAACAAACCTGTTGATTGGTATGTATTTAGTATTGCGTTAGTTTCTGCAACAGTTTCTTTTTTGCCTTGATTTTTTGCACCGTCAATGTTGTTATTTAAAAAGTAGTCAATGTGTTCACGTTCGTTTGTTGGGAATTCTTTTAAGAAATTCTTGCTTTCTTCAGAATATATTTTCTTGAAATTGTCGTCATCGCTAATCATACCAATAACTTTCTTTTCAAGGTTACCTTCTTCGTTTCTTACAAGTTTTACTTTTTTATCGCAAGAGTCAGTCGCATGACCCAATTCGTGTAGAAAAATAAATGGGTCATCAGAAACACTTAACAAGCCTGTTGTCCAAATTCCTTTGTCTGAATCAAACATGCGAGTTACGCAAAGTCCTCCTAATTTATCTTCTATTTCATTGATACCAGAAACTTTGTTTCCTAAATTAATAAGTTCATCTCCCGAAAATTTTTTCAAAACATTGATAATTTTTTCTTCGTTTCCTTCAATATAATCTGTTAATTCGATTTTAGAGCTTTCTTTTTTCTTTTCATCAGTAATGTCAATTGAATTTTCTTTTTTGTTAAATTCAATCATATAAGTTTTATCGTTTCTTGATG
>CALAFU010000013.1 GCA_937891325.1 uncultured Candidatus Melainabacteria bacterium
CGATGAAGACAAAAAGGTTGAAGAAGATAAACGAGCCTTTGAGGTTAAAACTTTCATTAACGATTTATATAACAAAATAACGAAAACAATACAATCGTATGACGACAATAAAAAAGAACAATTAGAAAAAGAGAAGGATAAATAAACTTGGTACAAGTTGATAAAATTACAAACAATTTAGCAAAACTATATTTAGTAGATTCAATGGGTTACAAAAAGGCTCAAATGCCTGTTAAAGGTAGACCTTATTGTGTATTCGACAATAACAAAGTTGACGTTTTTGTTAAAAATAGAGAAAAGGCTATTCCCAAATTAACTGATATGTTGGTTAATGCAAAAACAGAAGATGAAATTGTAGAAGGTTTATTTATTGCTGATCAAATGGCAGAAGCTAAAGTTAAAGGTATTGGAAATCTATATTATCAAGGTTTTTCAAGATTTAATAATTCTCGCTCAGCAAATGTTCAAACCTTTTTAGCTGGAGTTTATAGAAAAACTTTAAATCCTGATGCGTTTGCGCCATTAGTGAATATGTTAATGCAAAATATAAAAGAACCACCTAAGGCAAATTTTGATCCAAATGAAGAAATTGGTGGTGCGATTCTTGAATATACTCGAGAAGCATTTAAAGACTCAAGAAAAAATAATAGTAAGAAAATATAAGGAAAAGGAAAGAAAAATGAGATTACAAGCAATCACAAATCCAATCAAAAGAGTAATGTCTAAAGGTGTAGAACAGCCTCAAAAAACACCTGCTGCTCCTGTTGCAAAAATTTCAGAAGGTTTAAATCAACCTACAAAAGATGAATTTGTAAAATCATCTGCAGTTGAAGAAGACAAACCTTTTGAACTACCAAAAGACAAAGAATTTAAAAAGCCAAGAATGGCTACAAAAGAAAAACCTTATTGCGAATTTGATAATGAAAAGGTTGATTTATTTGTAAATGAAAAAGAAAAGGCTATTCCTGCCGTAACAAAAATGTTAAACGAAGCAAAAACAGAAGATGAAATCTGCGAAGGATTGTATATTGCTGACAGAATGATTGCAAATGGAACAAAAGGTATGGATAAAATGTACTATGGTACTTTTTCAAAATTCAATGAAGACCGTTCTCCAAATGTTCAATCATTGTTATCAGGTGTTTATAGAAGAATTTTAGTGCCAGATGCTTTTGGTCCATTAATCAAAATGTTAGTTCAAAATATTATGGTCCCACCAAAAGATGCATTATTTGATCCAAATGAAGCAATAGGTGGTTCAATTTTAGAACACATTAAAGCTCCAGAAATTCACCCACTATAAGTAAACATACATATTATAAAAAAAGGTAGGTTTCAAAACCTACCTTTTTGTTATTCATTATTTGATGTTAGCATTTCAATATTCTTTTGAACATTTTTGAAATTGTAATCAATACTTTCAATTTCTCTATATAATTCAAGCGCTTTTTCTTTGTTGCCTTGGCTTTCAAGAATTAACGCAAGTTGATATTTCGCATCTAAGTGTTGCGGTTCTAACTCTAAAATCTTTTCTAAAGTATGAATTTCGCTTGCCTTATCGTGTTGACCGTCATACAACATTGCAAGTTTGAAGTATGCTGTTGTATTATTTTCATCAACATTAATTGCAGCAAGCAATGAATCTTTTTGTTCAAATGTGTTGCCAATTGCCTGATAACAATCTGCAATTGCCATATAGTATTTTGGTTCGTTGTCATTAATACTAATAGCTTTTTTCAATTGAACAATAGCTTCGTTAAAGTTTTTAATTTCGTAATTTACTAAACCTAATTCATAATAAATTTCTGGGTTTGCATTGTCGTATTGAATTGCAAGAGTGAAGGTTTTAAAACATTCATTTAATTCTCGTTTTTCAAATTGATATCTTGCCCATTTTGCAAAAACATTACTCATTTCTGTATGGACAGATTTAACTTCTAATGGGTTAACTAAATCAACAATTTGTTTATACAACTCAATTGCAGCAATAAAGTTGTTTTTGTTTATGTAAGTATCAATCAATAATTTTTTAACTTCAATGTTTTCGTTGTTCTTTTCAGAAAGTTCATTAAGCATTTCTAAACCTTCTTGCTCTTTGCCACTAGCAATTAAGATTTTTGCAATGTAAGTTTTAGTTTTTAATTTATCTGAGAATGGATGTTCCAAAAGTTTTTTTGCGTATTCCATTGTCTTATCAATATTTTTAGTTAAATAATACAAGTTAACTAAGTTGTTAAGTATCCATAGACTCAAGCTATTGTTTTCGTTCACTGCTAATAAGTTTTCGCAAGTTTCAATAGCGCTTTCGTAGTTTTGAACCTTGATGTACAACTCAATAAGTTTTTTGTTTGTATCAGTATCTTCTGGGTAAATTTCAAGAATTTCATTTAATTCATCAAACGCTTCTGGATAATTTTCCATTTCGATATACAAGTTTGCAAGTGTTGTTTTAATTTGTAAAAGCTCACCGTTATTTTCGGTTAAACTTTCAAGATGTTTTAAAGTCTTTATTGCAGAAGTTTTTTGACCCGATTCAACATATAATCCGCTTAATTCTTGAGATGCAGACATATTATCTGGGTCATGCTTCATGATTTCTTGAAGTTCTGCAATAGCTTTTGTTGGTTGGTTTACCTTTTTGTAGCATCTAGCTAAAAGCAAACGAGCATCGCTATTATTTTCATCTTTTGTAAGAATAGTTAAGGCTTCTTTTACAGCATCATATACACTATCTTCATTGTATAAAGCCTTTGCTAAAATAAGTCTTAATTCATTGTGTTCTGGTTTAATTTCTAAATATTTATAAGCTAATTTTTCAACTAATTTGTATTTTTTTTGTTTAAATAGAATTTTAGCGTGTTCAACAATTCCTTTTGGTGTTACCTGCAATTCTTTCTTTTTAGGGCTCGATGACTCTAAAAGGATCGCATATATCATATAAATCAACGCCAAAGCGGAGATTAATGCAATTAAAAATACCAATAAGTTTGTTGACATAAGAACCTTTTTCTTTTACCTATAAATAACCTTATACTATATTTATATGTTACTATGTTTTTGAAAAAATTTTATACTATCTCTAGAGTATATTTTTAAACAACCCTTTACTTTTAAGTAAAAATTATTACAGTAAAAGTATATGCGAAACAAATTACTATGTCTATTATCTATATTCATGTTTTTTTCATCTCTAGCGTTTGCTGATGAGGTGTCAGGCACTTCTGCTTCTTGGAGTGATATTTCAGGTGCAGAGAATGCTTGGGACGGTCAAAAGATGATTACAAACAAAGAGTATGAACAAGTCGTGAAGGCTTTAGAAGAAAAGAAAAATGCTAAAAAAATAAGAGCTCAAAAAAAAGCTGGTGACCCTTTAATGAAAAGTGGTAACGGTGAAATGGATTTTTTGAGTAATTTCCAAGAACAATATCCATTGTTGAATTTGACAGTGCCTGTTGTCACTCCTTCGGGTGAAATCCCTGTTGGTCACTACAAGGTTGTTGGTACAAAAAATAACGGAAAAGTTGTTATAAATTTGTGTCAAGCGTATAACGTTGTTGGCAGAATTCCGGCAACAGAAACAGAAGAAGACTTTGATGCAAATGAAATTAACTTTGTTAAATTAGAACCTGTAAATGACAATACATTAAAATTGATGTATGGTTCTATGAATTTTAATGCGTATGCATATATTAGATATGAAAATCCATAAAATGGGTTATAAAAAAATCTTACTTTTATGTTAGTTTAGAATAGTGAAACGAATTATTTATATAATACTATTCATATTGATTGCTTTGTTATGTCTAAAACTTTATATTAGACAAGACATTCCGACTGAAGATGTTTATAAACATGATGTAATTAAAGATAGTGGATCTGTAAATTTCCCAAAAGACCCTGTTAATGTTGTTTTAATGGGTAAAGATTATTTGCAATCTCAAGCTCCTATTGGCAAATATGGTGGAGAATTAATTAGCTCAACTATTGGCGAAGGTCCAAAAACATTTAATCCGTTTACGTCAAAAGATTCAACCTCTTCTTCTATGGCTGGATTGATGTTTGACGGTTTGTTTACGACAGACCCAAAAGACGGCAGAGTTATTCCAAAACTTGCAAAATCTTACGAAACAAAAGACGGAATGACTTATATCGTAAAACTTAGACATGGTGCTATTTGGTCAGATGGTTTTCCAATTACCGCTGATGACGTTGTATTTACATGGAAAGATATAATTTTAGCAGGTCTTGGTAATACTTCAATTCGAGATATGGTAGTAATTGACGGTAAATTACCGCAAGTGTATAAGGTTGATGATTATACCGTTAAATTTGTTATTTCAAAACCGTTTTCACCATTTTTGAGACTTTTATCAACTCAAATTGCACCAAAGCATATTTTTGCACCTGTTGTAAAACAAGGTCAAAAGGCTTTTGATAGTTTTTATTCTACAAATACAAAGCCAAGTGATTTTGTAACAAGCGGTCCTTTCAAGTTGAAAGAGTATAAAGCTGCTCAAAGGGTTATTTTTGTTCGTAATCCAGATTATTACATGATAAATAAACAAAATAAAAAGTTACCGTATTTGGACAAGGTTGTTTATTTAATTGTTGGTGACCTAAACAATGAAATACTTAAATTTGAAGCAAAAGAAATAGATGTAATTGGTTTAAGAGGTTCAAATGTCGCACCTTATAAATCAAAAGAGGCAAAATCGGATTATAGAATTTATAATATCGGTCCAGATACAGGCACAATGTTTTTGGTTCTAAATTTAAATAGAAGAAAAAGTTTAGATACAAATTATTATGTGCAACCTGAAAAACAGTTTTGGTTTAATGATAAAAACTTTAGAACTGCAATTGATTATGCTATTGATAGAAAAAGTATGGTTCAAAATATTGCAAATGGACTTGCAAAACCTTTATTTACCGCAGAAAGTTTAAATTCGATTTTCTTGAATAAAAATATTAAAGGACATGATAGAGATTTAAACAAATCAAGAGCATTATTGAAGGCAAGCGGTTTTCATATAGGTAAAAATGACAAATTATACGACAAATTCAATAATCGTGTAGAATTTGATTTATTAACAAATGCAGGCAATACTGAACGTGAAGCTCTTGGCGTAATGATAAAACAAGACCTTGAAGATTTAGGTATGCGCGTAAACTATAAACCAATTGAGTTTAATTCACTTGTAAATAAAATGACAACAACTCTAGATTGGGATATGATAATTATGGGACTTACAGGTTCACCTCTAGAGCCTCATGACGGTAAAAATGTTTGGTATTCAAATGGTTCATTACATTTGTTTAATCAAAGAACAGGTAATGAAACATCAGATGATAGATTAGAATTTGAAAAAAGGTTAGATGAAATCTTTGACAAAGCCGCATTAGAAACTGATTTTAACAAACGAAAAATTTTATATGATGAGTACCAACAAATAATTTATGATGAAAAACCCATAATTTATTTGTATTCACCTGTAAGAATTATTGCAATTAGAAAGAAATTTAAAAATATATTTCCTTCTTCACTTGCAGGCGTAACTTATAATATTGAAGAAATTTATGAGGATAAAAATTAATGCAGATATTATTTTATATACTAAAAAGAATATTGCAGACAATTCCGTTATTGATTTTGGTATCAATGATAAGTTTTTTCATTATTAGATTAAGCCCTGTTGACCCATTGGCAGAATTGAAACTTAATCCGTCAATCTCAAAGGCAACATTACACGCAGAAAGAGAACGATTAGGCTTAAACAAACCACTTCCCGTACAATATTTGTTATGGGCAAAATCTTTTGTAAAAGGTGACTTGGGTGTCACAACAACAGGCGAAAAAGTTTCAGTGAAATTAATGGAGCGTATTCCAAATACTTTACTTTTAACTTTAGTTGTAATCTTTTTAACTTGGTCTGTCGGTGTGCCTTTAGGTATTCTCGCCGCAGTAAATTGGAAAACCCCATTTGATAGGTTTTTAACCTTTATAACGAGTATTGGAATGGCAATACCGTCCTTCTTCTTTGCAATTTTATTGCTTATTTTTGCAGTAAAAACAGGCTGGTTTCCTGTTGGTGGCTTAACTTCTTATAACTTTGATGATATGAATTTATTGCATCAGGTTTTGGATATTGCTCATCACTTATGCTTACCTGTATTGGTACTGTTTACAATATCTTTGGCAGGTTTGCAACGTCAAATGAGAGCAAACTTGTTAGATGTTTTAGATAGTGATTATGTAAAATTTGCAAGAGCCAAAGGTTTGAGTGAATTTAAAGTAATTTTTAAACACGCATTAAGAAATGCTGTAAATCCAATGATTACATTGCTAGGTTTTGAGTTTTCAGGACTTTTGTCGGGCGCTGCACTTACAGAATATGTGTTTCAATACCCTGGATTAGGTCGTTTGATTTTGGAAGCTGTATTGAAGTCTGATATCAATTTAGTAATGGCATCTTTAATGATTGGTGCAATAATGCTTGTTGTCGGCAACCTGATTGCTGATATTCTGTTAATATTAACTGACCCTCGAATTAGGGCAAAGGCTTAGGGGGCAGGCATGTTAAAAGAAATTATTAAAGGAATTTATAGAGACAAATTTGCAAGAATAGCCTTTTTAGTATTGGCGTTTATCTATTTTTGCTTATTTTTTGCAGATATAATTGCACCTTATACAAAGGATTATACAGATAGACAATTGTCTTATGTTCCGCCTTCACCTGTTTTCACAATTGATGAAAATGGCAAATTTTCTCGTCCATACACATATAATTACAAGAGAGAATATGATGCAGACTTAATGCAAACAGTTTTCAAATTAGATAGAAGTAAAAAATATTACCTAAAATTTTTTGCAAGAGGTGAAGAGTACGACTTTTTAGGTGTAATTCCAATGGATAGACACCTTGTAACTGTTGATTCTGACGGAAGATTATATTTGCTTGGTGGAGATATAAACGGCAGAGACGTATTTTCTCGCCTATTATTTGGCGGTAGAATTTCAATGACTATCGGATTTTTAGCCTTGTTAGTATTATTCCCAATAGGTTTATTATATGGTGGTATTTCAGGATATTTTGGCGGTATTACAGATACTTTGATGATGAGATTTGCCGAGGCTGTAATGTCTATTCCAAGTTTTTATCTGTTAATAATTTTGGCAGCAATATTACCGTCAAATATGACTAGCACTCAACGTTTGATTTTGATTGTTGTAATTCTTGCTCTAATCGGCTGGGCTGGATTTGCCAGAGTTGTTAGAGGTATGGTTCTATCAGTTAAAAATCAAGAATTTGTTCAATCTGCAAAAATGATTGGCGCATCAAACTTGAGAATTATCATAAGAGAAATTCTTCCGCAAACGACAAGTTATGTAATTGTTGCAATGACATTGTCTGTGCCGTCTTACATACTTTCAGAAAGTGGCTTGAGTTTCTTGGGTTTAGGTATTCAACAACCTGATGCAAGCTGGGGTAATATGTTAAAAGAGGCTCAAGAATACATGAATATTCTTTATAGACCTTGGTTATTGACCCCTGGTTTTTTAATTTTTGTTGCGGTACTATCATTTAATCTAATAGGTGATACAATAAGAGATGTACTTGATCCAAAAAGTAGAATGAGATAGGTGGAAATGATTTTAGATTATTTTATAAGTTTATCAGTTGCAATTGCTTTAGGTTTTGCGCTAGGTTTAGAAAGAGAACTTACAAATAAAAATGCAGGCTTACGTACTCATATTTTTGTATGCTTAGGTTCTTGTATTTTTACACTACTTTCAATTCATGGATTTCCAACTTTCGCAACAGGCGATAATGTGATAATAGACCAAGCAACAGGTGTAAGAGATACTGCCCGTATTGCAGCTCAAATTGTTACAGGTATTGGTTTTATTGGTGCTGGTGCTGTAATGAGAAATGGTTCATCTGTTCATGGTATTACAACTGCTGCAACTTTATGGCTAGCTGCTGGTATTGGTATGGCTTGCGGTGCAAATGAATATGGTATGGCAGTCATTGCAACATGTTTAAGTTTGTTGGTGTTGATAGGTGTTAAAGAATTAGAAAGAAACTTTATCTCTAAAGTAAAAAGAGTAAATAAACGTTTAAGATTGTCTATGCGTTGTGCAAAATGTGATGTAAATGACATTCAAAACTATATTATAAATGAATTTCCGTATATCAATGAAATAAAATATGTTGATTCAGATGGTGGAGATTCGGCAAAAATTGTTGCATTTATGAATGTAAAATGTAATAATCCTATTCAATCATTGTACAAAGATGTAGAAAAAATTAAAGGCATAACTTCTATTTCAATAAGAGAGGCAGATGAATAGTCAATCAACAAAAGCTAAATCTACCCAAAAGAAAGTTAACCCATTTTTTGAAGGTGATAGATGGGATTATTTGAAAACCTTTTTAACCACATTGTTTATTGTGGTTATGTTTGGGATTTTCAATATTTTTTACATGATTCATAATATTTTTAACGACAATGTAAAAAGCAAATATAACGTAGATGCTGCATTTGAATCTTATTTGGTAGATGTTTTAATTGACCAAAATATGGATTTAGCTAAAAGATATCCTAAAAATTATGCTACAAATATGCGTTTAGGGATTTTGTTTAGCTATAAACGTGATTATACAAATGCGGAAAGAGAATTTAAAAATTCTGTTGAAAAAGCTGCAGCTTACGACTACACACCAAGTTATCAGTTGGCAAAATTGTATGTAAAAATTAATCGATTGCAAGATGCTCAAGATATTATGGATAATATCGGAGAACGTCCAAATAAACGCTTGATTAACTTTAAGGGTGATATATATTTCAAACTAGGTGAGGCGTATTACAACCAAGGTTATTACGCTCTTTCAATGATGAAATATGAAAAATCAATGTCGTATTATCAAATTATTAGCAAAAAAATGTTGAAAGAAACAAAGGTTGCATACATAAATTCTTGTATAGCGCTTGCTGACGGGTATGTTCAAGTAGGAAAAATTGATGATGCGATTTTAACTTTGGAAAAGGCTTATGAACTTGACCCGAAAAATATTACGCTAAACTACAAATTAGGCTTGTTGTATTCTGATAACGATATTAAGAAGGCTTACAAATTACTTTCTTTTGTAAATAAAGAAAATCCAGAGATTATGAATTACGATTTGTATTTCGATATAATGAATCAATTGGCAGATTTAGAAGCCGAAAATGGAAAACCAACTGAAGCTGAATTGTTTAGAAAAAAAGCCTTGCAATATCAAAAGTTTGTTAAAAATAACTTACTTTATGACAAAGATTTGTTCTTTGATGTGATGAAATTAGATGTAAATACTGATATTGCTGCACAAGAACACATTATCAATTTACAATTTAGATTGCAAAATAACTCAAGTTTAGATATTGGGAATTTATATGTAAAGGCTGTGTTTAAAGATGGTGATAAAATCTTCCAAACATCAACTCAACAACTTTATGATGAAACAAGAGTTTTCAAAGCTGGAACTACAACTCCGCCAATTTCAATAAGTGCATCAGAACCTTATGACAAAAACTACAAACAAAATCAAGATTGGAAAGTGCAGGTTTATGCATATAAATATCCAAAATATCGAGTTTTAATATTTGAAAAAGTACTTAAAAAGCCTAGTTTGAGTCTTTAAAAATTTGCATTTGACAATTTTTGCAATCAAATTTTAGTTTGTAGCGTTGATTTTTTTCATCAATTAAGAATAAATTGACAGGCTTTTTACATAAATTAAAAGCATATTTTAAACAATGCTTTGTTGTCATTAAAGGCTTATCTTTTGTTGATAATCCGCTTTCTAAAGAGTTTTCTGTAATTTTACAATTACATTTTTCATAGAATTTTTTTGCAAATTTGTTATGAACATTTGCTCTAAAATCCATTTCTTTTTTAGGAAAATCAGTGTATTTTAAAGGTTTTTGTTCAAGTTTTGGGTAATTTTTTATACGCTCTTGCATTAATTTTTCAAATAATTCTCGTCTCAAATTGTTAATTTGAGAAATTGGTAAGAACGGAAGATTTGCTGTATTTATCGCGATTTTTTCGCAGAAAAAATCGCTCTCGCCTGTTTTTTGAAGTTGGCGAGTTAAAGTTTCTTCCATTTTCTCTTTGTTGTTAGCGATTTCTGTTGAATTTATCAAAACTGAAATCTTGTTATTGTCTTCGTCAATAGCTTCAATTTTATTTTCCAAAACGTTTATATTCACTGCAATTTGACGCTTTGTTTTTGAGTTTTTTAATTGTTTTTCAAATTCAACATCAGAATTTCTGTAAACTATGAAACCTTCTTTTATACCAAGCATTTTGTTTGGATAAATTTTGTCACCTTCAACCTTGTTGACTAAACAACCTGTACCATTGAAATATAAGCCGTCTTGAGCGTGTAAGTTGTTGTTTTTTATCACAAAATAATTTTTTCCAACTTGCTCAATTTTGCCAATTTTTTCTCCAATTGATTTTGGAGTGTCAAAATTAAATATTTTTTGACGACCTTCTAAAAAGTAGTCTGTAAAACCTCTGTTGAAGGATTTTGCAACATTAGGTTCAAAATCTAAAAATACTTTGCCTGAAGATGTTTTCTCTCCAATTTTATCAAGTTTTTGACGATAATATGCAACTACGTTTTTGATATAATTTTCATCTTTTAAGCGCCCTTCTATTTTGAATGAAGATACTCCAATTTTTGCAAGTTCTTCTATATGTTCAGACGCATAGAAATCTTTTAAACTCAATAAATGTTTGTCTTTTGCTAAAATATTGCCCTTGTCATCAACAAGAGTATATTTTTTTCTACAAGGTTGCGCACATTCACCTCTGTTTGCAGAGCGTCCACCAATAGAATGGCTTAAATAACATTGTCCGCTGTAACTTACGCATAACGCACCATGTACGAAGGTTTCAATTTCACAAGTTGTATTTTTGCAGATTTCTTCAATTTCTTTTAACGATAATTCTCTTGCTAAAATTACGCGCTTAATACCAAGTTTGTTAAAGAATTGTACTTTTTCTAAAGTTCTATTGTTGCATTGTGTGCTTGCATAAAGCTGAATTGGCGGAAGTTTTCCTTCTAACGCTAGTTCAAAAATCCCCATATCTTGAACAATTATGCCGTCAACGTTGATTTTGTAAAGTGCTTCAATTAATTTTTGAGCCTCTAAAATTTCGTAATCGTCTAAAATAGTGTTTATAGTGCAATAAACGCGGACGTAAAACTTATGCGCGTAATCAACAACCTCTTGAATATCTTTCAAACTGTTTCCAGCAGAAGAACGAGCCCCAAAAGATTTTGCGCCAATGTAAATTGCATCAGCGCCGTAATTTATGGCACTAATCGCACATTCTTTATTTTGGGCTGGAGCAAGTAATTCAAGTTTCATTATAGCGTACTTTCAAAGTATTCAATCGTTTTCTTTAAACCGTCTTCTAGTTTGATTGTAGGTTTGTAATTCAATTCTTTTCTTGCTAGAGTCAAATCTGGACGACGTTTTACGGGGTCATCTGAAGGAAGAGGCTTATAAACAATCTTAGAATTAGAGTTTGTAAGTTTGATAACTTGTTCAGCAAGTTCTTTGATTGTAAATTCGCCGTCATTACCAACATTAACAGGACCGTGGAAGCCGTCTTTGTTCATTAATGCAATCATTCCTCTAACCAAATCATCAACATAGCAGAATGAACGAGTTTGTGAACCGTCGCCGTAGATTGTTATGTCTTGATTTTTTAGAGCTTGAATAATGAAATTAGATACAACTCTTCCGTCGTTTTCAGCCATTCTAGGACCATAGGTATTAAATATACGAATAATTTTAATATCAACATTATGTTGACGGTGGTAATCCATCATTAAGGTTTCGGCAACACGTTTACCTTCATCATAGCAACTTCTAATGCCAATTGGGTTAACGTTTCCCCAATATTCTTCTTTTTGTGGGTGCATTAATGGATCGCCGTAAACTTCACTTGTTGAGGCTTGTAAGATTTTTGCTTTAGTTCGTTTGGCAATCCCAAGCATATTAGTTACACCCAAAACGCTAGTTTTAATTGTTTTTATTGCGTTAAATTGGTAGTGTATAGGGCTTGCAGGACAAGCTAAGTTATAGATTTCGTCAGCCTCAAGTCTAATAGGTTCAATAATATCGTGTCTAATTAATTCAAAATGTTTGTCACCAATAAGATGCTCAACATTCTTTTTAGAACCTGTAAAAAAGTTATCTAAACAAGTAACATAATTTCCTTGTTCAATTAATTTTTCGCAAAGGTGAGACCCGATAAAACCTGCACCGCCTGTAACTAATATTGTTTTTGCCATAATTCTAACCTCGTGTTTAAATTTTATCATAAATAAATGTGGAATAAATATATTTTATCGGTTATTTGTTTGATGTGATTTGTTAAAAAAACAGATACTATCGTTATATTAATTTGAAGGTTTAATATAAAATATGAACAGAGTTGCTATATTTGCGCATTATGATAAAAAGAACATAATTGATGATTACGTAGTTTTTTATGTCCAAGAATTACAAAAAATAGCTAAAGAGGTAATTTTTGTTTCTTGTTGCGATTTGCCAAAAGAGGAATTAAATAAATTGGATTGCTACAAAATCGCTCAAAAACACGAAGAATATGATTTCGGCTCCTATAAAAGAGGGTTTGACTTTGCAAAAAAGAAAAATTTGTTAAATGATTGTGACGAATTAAT
>CALAFU010000014.1 GCA_937891325.1 uncultured Candidatus Melainabacteria bacterium
TGCAAATGCTTTTTGCATATCTGAGAACAAGAACATTTTTTTATTTTTTCTAAAATCTCTGATAGCCTTGTATTCCATATTATATGGTTGCATTGGAAGTTGTTTTTCTATTTCTTCAAGAACTTTTGAAAATTTGATTTTAATCAAGCAGTTGTAAGAGTCCATATTCAACCACCACAACGCACAAGAGATAATCCCAGCGATTGCAAAAATTGTAGGTGCTGTAAATTTACCAAAAGCCAATCCTTTAGACAAAAAAGTTAGTAAAAACATAGCCAATACTATGACCATATAAAACTTGTTTGTCATAAATGAACGGTCAATAAACTTCTCTTTTTGCTCTGCATATAGTCTATATTGCTCAAAAATCAAATCTTCACGGTTCATAAATTTCTCCTTTTTTATAAAAGTTATTTTATTAATTATAAGGTCAAAAGTCAAGCCATGATTAAGTTTAAAAAAGTCAAAATTGATAGACAAAACAAAAAATTTCAGAACATTCAATATTTAGAAAACATTTACAACCTAATAAAAAAATACGACAACTACCTAAACGACGACTACTCACATACAACGGACTTGTTTGAAGAGGTGATAAATCTTATAACTCGGACAAGTCCTTTCTTTTGGGTAATTCTCGTAAACGAAGAATTTGCAGGAATTGTCTATTTAGAAAATATTATCGGCAACGAAAAACATCTTCACTCTGCAGAAGTTGTAACCGCATTTTCGCGCAAATTTTGGGGCAAAGCCACCAAAATTTGCGCTAGAAAATTCGTTAGGTATTGCTTCAAAAAATTAAAACTAAAAAAGCTGAAAGCATTGGTTTTTAAAGAAAATTTTAGAACAGAAAGCATATTAAAGGCTTGTGGAATGAGTTTTGAAGCTCTACTAAAAGCCGAAACACTTAAAAATAACAAATTACAAGATATAAAAATTTATTCAATCATAAGAGGTAAACAAAATGAACACAATTAAAAATGAACAAAAACAGGACGAAAATTTGTACTTAGTCTCAAAAATTACGCAAAAATACGACGAGATGGAAGACGCTCGTAGAGGTCAATTGACAGATATTCGCACAATCAGAAACGCGATTTATTCAAACAATATTCCAACCGTAAACGAATGGAATACAAAAATTCAGTTACCTGAAATTTATGAACTTGCGCAAACTCTAAAGGCACACATCAGCGAGAACCTTTATTCTCACCCCGAATCTATGTTTGATGTTTCAGGCAAAAATCCTCAAACGCAAATGCTTGCAAATCGTCAAAAGGCAATGCTTGTAAACACATTTGAAGAGATGAATTTGGAAGAAGAAATTGAAAAAATGATTGATTCAATTGTCGAAACAGGCGAAAGCACTCTATTTGTCGGCTGGCAAACAAAAACAAAAGTTGTAAGACGTCCTCAAACAATTGAGGAGCAACTGCTGAACCCTGAAGAATCAGGCTTTGTTGTTGAAGAACAAACCATTTACGACAACGCAAAAGTGAAATTTATCAAGCCAGAAGATTTTGTTTTTGACAAGAATAACTGCGACAATTGGGATAATTGCGCAAAAGTTTACAGAACTTATTCGACAATCCACGACATCGTTTCAGATAGAGCAAACAATTTGCTTACAGACGAAAAGATTGAAAATTTAAAAATGCTAATCAATAACAAAAAATCTAAAAACGCTTCAGCAGATAAAGCCGTTGATGACAACAAGTGTGAAATTTTAGAATATTGGGGAGATATCGAACTTGATACAGGTGAAATTCTTAAAAACCAATTAATCGTCGTTGCGGGCAGAAAAGAGGTTATCAGAATGGAGTCAAATCCATTTGTAATCAACCCATTTGTATATGCAAACATTATCAAAAATCCTGAAACAGAGCGCGGAATTTCACCTCTAAAAGTTGCAATCATTTTGAACAACATTTCTTCAACTATCTTGAACAAACAACTTGATGCACTTTCATTGATGATGAATCCGCCATATTTAGCGCCAAAAGGTTGTTTCAAAGGTGAACAAGTCGTTCGCCCTGGAAAAATTATTGAATACGATTCAGCACTAATGCCACAAGCGCCAACACCTTTGAACTTCGATAACGCGTTACATGGTTGGGATTTTTTGAATTATTTTAAAAACACAACTGAAAGCGCAACAGGCATTTTTAAAAATATGGCTGGCAACTTGCAAAACGAAGCACGTACCGCAACAGAATTGACTTACACAGTGACAGGTCAAACTGCGCGTTTGAATATGATGTTAGATTCAATCAACAGAAAATTAATTGTGCCAATGATTGAAAAAACGGCAGAAATCATTGCAAACTTCAAGTTTGGCAAAGAATTAATTTGCATAAATGAACATGGTATTCAAAAATTTATGGAGATTGATGACACAGTAAGAAGTGCAAATTACATTTACCGTTATGGCGACAGAAAGGCAACACTAGAACGAAAAACACGTTCCAAAGAATTGTTTGATGTAGTAAAATCCTTCGCCGAAGTTCCAACCGTAAACGAGCAAATTAATTGGATAGAATGTTTCAAATTTGCGTTAGAACAATACGGAATTGAAAACGCAAGTCACTTTTTAATTGGGGAAGAAGGATAGCACGGGTTCAGACTATAAGACTTTAAGACGATAAGTCCATTTATTATCAAATTGACTTTTTAATCATAGTTCGACTTAACGACTTAAACGCTTATTGGCTTATTGACTTTACAAAAGGAAATTATGGAAAAACGAGAAATTACATACAATTTATTAAAGGCGCAGAGGGAGTTTTTAGAAATTCCGCACGATTACAACATCGATGTTGCCTGCTATCAAGGCGGTTACGGTAGTGGGAAAACCTTCTGCGGTTCATTACTTGGAATTTTATTATGTTTAAAGTTTGCGGGAATTCGTGGGCTTGTAGGTGCTAAAACCTACACGCTTGTACGCGATACGACACTCAAAACATATTTTGAGCATTTAGACAATATGGGTTTTATTGAGGGTAAAGACTACGAATGGTCTGTAAGTTTACAACAGTTAAAGTTCAAAAACAAGTCCGAAATTCTATTCAGGCATTTTGACGATCCAAATAGCTTAAAATCCTTGAATTTAGGGTTTGTCGAGATTGAAGAAATGTCAGATATTCCGTACGAAACATTCAAAATGCTTTTAGCACGTATGCGTCAAAAGGTTAAGCCAACTTGGAAGGATTTTACGTACAGAATTTTCGGACACACAAACCCTGAAATGGAGCGTGGTTGGGTTTACAAAACCTTTCACGAGAAAGCAATGCCAAATTACAGGCTGATTATTGCGCCAACGACAGAAAATATTTATCTTCCTGAAGGTTTTTGTGAAGAATTAAAAAAGCTCTATGACGAAGATTATTACAGAATTTGCGTACTTGCAGAAAATGGACATTACAATTCAGGTTTAGTAATCAAAGATTTTACAGACAAAAATGTTATCGACATAAAATATCAGCCTGAACTTGATTTATACCTAACCTGTGACTTCAACGTTGATCCAATGTGTTGGGAGCTTGCACACAAAACTGAGGACAAAGTTTTCTTTTTTGACGAAATTGCAATGGAGAACACAACCACCTCAAAGGCTTGCGATGAGGTTTTTAGGCGATATCCAAATCACAAAGGGAAACTTATCATAAACGGTGATGCATCAGGTGACAACCGAAGTTGCACAAGCGAATACACAAATTACGTAATTATGAAAAAGAAATTTTTAAACTACGGGTTTGATGTAGACATTAGGTTAAAACCGTTTAATCCGCCAATTAAAAACCGCATAATGGCGTTCAACAGCAAGGTTCACAGAGCAGACAATGAAATCGGTCTATTCATCAGTCCAAAATGCGAAAAACTATTATATAACATCTACAACCTAAAGTACAAAGAAGGTTCTTCGCGGATTGATTTGCCAACTTACCAACAAATTAAGCAGTCAAAGGAAAAGAAATTCCTTATGCACCCACTAGATGCCGCATCATATCTTGTTGATTACTATTGGCCAATAAGGTTGTAATAAAAGAGGATAAGGCTATAAGAGTTAAGTATATATATACATTAGCGCTTAACAATAAAAGAGATTCTGAAACAAGTTCAGAATGACATAATATTGAACACTTAACTCCAATGTCACCCTGAATTGCGGATTTTCGGTAGGGCAAAAGCCCGTGAGTTGAAGTGGGACGTTACTCCCACGACAACCCGAATAATCCAAGAATATTTCAGGGTCTTTGAAAAATAATGAAAAATGTAATATCTATAAAAACCTTGAAAGGAAAAGCATGCATAATATTCTTCAATATTCCCCCGTAATCATCGTTGTAGTCATGTACTTGATACAACAGAGAATAGTTGTTACACCTGAACAATTAGAGAAAAAACATAGGGAAATTTTAGATGACGTAGAAAACAAGTTTGCAACACTTAATTCTGTGAAGGATTTAAAGGAGCAAATGGGCGATATGAAAGAGAAAATAGACAGAATTTATGAATGTATTATTGCCGTAAAATAGTCAAATTTTGAAATATTTTTCATTTTTCAATTATACTTTCGCCTGACAAATTTAAAACTATACATTCGGAGTATTTCAAAATACCCCGAAATGGCTTACCATATCAGTGTAAAAGAGAACTAAAAATTATCCCGTTTAAATAAGAAGAGTTGAGTTTCAACTCTTTTTTCTTTATGAATATCTGTCCAAAATAAGTAAAATAAGGCGCGAAGTGCGAATGCACTTCGCGCCTTATTGGCATGCAAAAATTATTTTGTTAAGAATTTTTCATATTTTTAAAAATTTAGGCAATTTTAAATCTTCACCTAATTTACATGCGGTGTAACTACCCTTGTGGGTATTTATGCATTTTGTGTATAAAAATTTAGTAAGGAAATTTTAGATACAAATGAATTATTTAACACCAACCGGAATAGTTCCAACTTATTCAAATCTGCAAAATCAAAATCAAGGTGTACAAACCGCAACCTCTCCGATTGTGAAGCCACAAAACTTTATAAGCAAAGACGATGTTACTTCTTGGACAAACACAAAAAAAGAACAATTCGATATTGAAAAACAAGAAGCCAACCACTTTTTTGTCGCATTAAGAAAAGTCTTTGGAAAAATTCAAGATGCTTATGAACAATCGGACAAAACCTCTCGCAATGAAGCATTAAACAAAACAAAAGAGGTCTTATCTGATAAGTGGAATTACTTCTTTAACAAGGGATATAAAAACGACACTCAAGAAAAAGATTGTTTCTACAACAAAAAATTAAGCAGAAACGCTGCATTAATCAGCCGTGACGTCTATAATGACGAGCAAAAAGAAATTAATGGATACAAACCTGTCAACAAACTTGAAGACCCTGAAACAGGGCTTAGAGTGGTCACATATCAAAAGAAAAACGACATTATCGTAGCTTATTGCGGAACAAATGACGATAAAGACTTCGTTAGTGATGCGCAAATGGCGATGAACGAAGTTCCAGAACAATACGAAAAAGCAAATCAATATTACTTAGATACTGTTGCAAAAAATCCGAACGCAAGTGTCGTATTAACAGGTCACTCATTAGGCGGTTCTTTAGCGCAACTTGTTGCAAGCAGGCATAAAGAAACAAGTGCCGTAACCTTTAACGCATTTGGCATAAAAAGTATCCTAAAAAATCCTGAAACAAAAACAAAAGATTATTTTCAAGATAACAAAAACTCGTTTAACTACATAATTGAAGGCGACCCTGTTTCAAATTCAACACAACACGTAGGGGTTACAACCCACTTGAAGAAAACAGCCATAAATAATCATTCAATCGCTAATTACATAAACCTTTGGGCGTAATTATTTTATATATTGAGACAATTTTCGTTTTATCATGCTTAACTCCTCGCGAGTTAGGTATTTTGCTATGCGCGAAAATTCATACATAACATCTTCGTCCGAATACATACCACATTCGACATTTCTTATCCAATTGTTAACTTCTTTTGTAATCATGTCTGCCTCTTAAATATCTCTTATAAGGTATTATAACACAATCTTAGAGAATATATTTAGAATTGTAAACCTTGAGACTTGATTTTTATTTCTAGTCGTGCTAGTATTCAATACTAATAGGATATTAATTTACTTTTTAAAAGAAGTTAATTGACTTCCGATTGGAATTAAGATATTTAGAAAAAATTCATTTACTCCAAATACTTTTGAATAACCACTACTCAGATTCAATCACAGAGTTCTAGAATATTGAACCTTGTGATTTTTATTTTGTTTACGAATGTAAACATTCGCCATTATTTGCGCAATTTTAATGCTTTAGTAAACTTAAATTTTGCGTAAGGTAGTATTTATTTAATGAATATTAGTTCAGTAAATCAAATAGCAAATATTTATAAACCCGCTCAAAACAAGGTTGCACCACAACCAAGAATGATTAATGGGCTTGTTTGTGATACCTTTACAAAATCTTCCACCGCGTCTAACCCAATAAAACAAAACACTACTACACCGTCATTTACAGGCTTTGGTGAGGGCTTTTCGTTCAACAAAACTTTCCAAAAATTATCTTACGAACAAAAATTGAAAGTTTGCGAAGAACAAGAACGTTTACAAAAAATGTACAGTTCTCGCAAAAACGACCACGTTACAACAACCTTCAACAAAAGCGAATATTCACCAAACAATGAATATGAAATAACCGCATACGCAGGTGGACTAAATACACACTCTGTTTATTTAGACAAAGAAATGAACCGTATTGGCGAACAAAAACTGTATTATTACAAGGAAAACGGCAAGACATATCGTATAAAAAAAGCGATAGATTATAGAAATAACACTACAACAAAAGTTCGTGCAGAAGTGCCTAAAAATAATGGAAATCCTGAGGTTACAGACGAAGTTAGAATTGTCAGAGATAAAGATAACAAAATCGTAAGAAAAGAAATGATGACTCATTCAGAGGTAACAGGGGCTTACGACCACAAATACGTTTACCCTGACGGAACAGAAAAAATCATTACAACAGCAAGAAGATTTAAAGAAAACGGAAAAGATGTCATTCACAAAGATATGACTTCGCTTGACGGAACTCGCACACAATACAATCTTGAATTAGACAAAAACGGAAATAAAAAATTAGAATACAAAATCACCGACAAAAAAGGTAACGTTTTGATGAACCTTAACAGGTCAATGGAAAGACTTTCTGAAAACAAGGTTAGGACAACAAACGGTGATAAAGTTTATGATGTAACTTTTGAGCCAGACAAATTTACAATTCAGGAAAAAGACAAAGATGCCGTTGTTGTGCCGTTACTTGACAAGAGAAAAGACGGTGAAAGTGGTATTGTAATTGAAGGTGATAAATCAAAAATGGTGGACTTATTACAAAAATTACCTGCCGACCAATTAATGGCAATACATAATACTGTAAGAACAATTGCTGAATGCGACGGAAACCAAAGTTCGTATTTGCCAGCATTAAATAGAATTAAAACAATCAATGAGACATTCACTATTCTTCACGAAACGGGTCATGCTATTGATTTTAGAAACTCTTCCCCATTTAAATGTAATGCCTCTATCAACAACGACAAAGATTTACAAAAAATATTTAACAAAGAAAAGAAAGCATTTAACAATGCTTATCCTGACGCACAAAGAAACCATATTGGTTACTTTTTAAGAGGTAAACAAGGAAACCTAGCCGAAGTCGTTGCGGAAACGAATGCATTGCGTGATAGTTATACACAAGAAATGGACTTGGCAAAACGAGACCAATATTTGCAACAATTCTTCCCTCGCACAATTGCATACATTAACGATAAATTAGAAAATTATGATAAATAAAATTTACTAGAAAGGCGCGCGGGCTTTGCCCGCGCGCCTTTTTGTTGTTTCTTTCAAATCTTAAATCGCCCATCTAAATCCGAATTGTAGAGCGATACCGTTTCTGCCACCGTTGCGTAACATTGCTTGACCGAATCCTGTAAATCTATCGCCAATTCGTTTTTGAACCCCTAATCCATATTGAAAGTATGGATCAACGCTCATATCTGGAAGACTTACGTTGTTTGCGTGGAATCTTGATTTATCCATAATGTTCCATACCATTTGTAAGCCGATATATGGTTGCCAACCGTTTTTCAAGTTGCCGATAAATTTTAACCCTGGGGCAATTTGAATTGCATGTAATGGGTCAGAACTAATTCTCACACCTGCTGCGTTTGTGTAATCAAATGTGTTTACGAAGGTGTATGACATCAAGAAACTTGGTTGTATAATGAATTTTCCGTTTGCAAGCTCCCAATTGTAACCCGTTTTGCTTGCAATACCTGTTGCCAACATTGTAAAGTCTTCGTTTCCGTACATTGAACTTGCTTCAGCTACATTTGCCCCAACGTTTGCAGTCAAGCCTGTAAAGAAGTTACCTTTGTACCAAGTTGAACTTGCGCCAAGACTTCCGCCATTTTGGTAAATGCTTACACCTTCATAATATTGGTTTGAACCGTTATAACTTCCGTAGAAAGAATATTGCATATCCCAACCACGTTTTAATTCAATAAGGTCACTATCGCCACCGAATAATGAGCCGTAACCGATGTTTTTAACGTTTGGACCATTGCTCAAGCCAACATTTTCAAATGTAGCAAACGGTCTGAACCATAAGCCCTTTTGTTCTTCAGGAATTTGGTTAGGGCTAAAAGTAATAACTCCGCCTTCGCCTGTACCTTGAGTTGATGCGTATTTGTTAGCATATTTCATTGCAATACGTTGAGCTTTTGGCATAAGCATTAGCATATCCATATTTGCAAAGGCTTGCTCGTAAAGGTTCAATTGAGTTAAGTATGAACCTAATTGAGCGCCAACAGGACCTGCCAATACTGCTGGGTTGAAAGTGTCGCTTGCGTTGCCACCGCCACCGCCGTTGCCTCTTTTAAATTCAAAGTTACCATTATTTTGGTTGTAAGCTACGTTATATTTGTAAATTGGCGAATATGCAACTTGGCTATTTCCTGTGTATGCAATATGTGATTTTAAATTATCATCATTAGTGAAATTGATTGAAGTAAAATCGTTTATCGCGTCAGACAATAGGTTCATGCCGGCAACGTTAAGAGTTCCACCGGTGTATGACGAATTATTTGCAGTCAATTTATCCATTGATTTGTTTGCTAAATCAACATCTACAAAGATATTTGAGTTTGATTTTAGAGCCAAACCATACAATGGAATGTTGCTTGCAACACCGTTTCTAAGGTCTAAGTTACCGCCATTGAAAGTGATTGCGTTCATTCCGCCGTTTGCTAAATAAGCATCGTCAGAATATTTCAAAGTTCCGCTTGTTAAATTCCAAAATGCGTGATTATCGTTGCCACCTCTTGTTAGAGTAGCAGAACCTAAATTAACTTTGGCAGTTGAACTTGGTGAAACTCCTGTATATTCACCGTTAAAGTTAATATCGCTATCACCTTCAAAAGTAACACCACCATTATTAGAACTATTGTTAATAGTAGTGTTTTCAAGGTTTATTTCATTTCCAGAACTATTGCGGATAACAAGTTGTCCGTTACCACTTGGTGAAAGTTTAGTGTCTTTTAAAGTTGCATTAGTTAAAACAAGAGTACCTGTTTCATTGATATCTATTGAGGTATTTTTTATTACTCCATTATTGCTACCATTTACAATAAAACGACCACTTGAAAATCCGCCTGTAGCTGATTCTTCGCCATTCAGTTCGTAGAAATAATCACTTCCTTTATAACTGCTCATAGCATCAAATCTAACTTCATCAAGTGCACCTTGCAAGTCTTTAGTTCCGTATGAAATTACACCTGTATATTTATTATACATAACAGAATTTACACCACTTGCAGAAGGCAATGTTTTAATTAATTTAAAATCATTATCTAAAGAAGTTCTGCCGTAAATATCAGAGTTATTAGCATCATCAATTAATTGCCAATTATTAGAGCTAGCACTTATTTCTAATTCTTTTAGACTAAATTTACCTTTTGCTGTATGACGAGGAACATATAGAGTAAGACCGTCTTTCATTTTTAGATTTAATGTATCGTTTTCTGCTAAAATCAAATTAGTAGGTTCAAATCGTAGCCCAGCCGGTATTGTGCTTTCTCTAAGGTTTAAAGTTGAACCGTCTTCAAAAGTAACATCACCTGTAGTAAAAATTCTTGATGTTTCAGAGCCAACAATTTGTACTTCACCACCATTTTTAACGAAGGTATTGCCTCTGAAGTTATCAAGACGTACTAATGATTCTACAGTACCTAGTATGTTTATAATACCGCCATCTTGATCATCATAGTTTTGTATCTTTTTTGAATTATTAATTGTTCCGCCTGTGATATTGAAAATTGAAGCGTCATTACCACCTTGATAAATTGAACCCGTAATATCATCAATATTTGATGTCAATTCACCATACTCAAACGAACTATAACCATCTGTCCAAAAGTTTTGCACATTTGACTTAATCGTTCCTTCATTTACCAATTTACCTGAGTTAGTAACCAAATTAGCAGATAAAGTAGCACCTGCATTGTTTTTAAATGTTGATTTTGTACCAATATTATAGGTATAGTTCGCACTTATTGTTCCATCATTTGTAACTTCAGACTGAAAATCTTGTATATCACCAGTAATTGTTATAGTACCAGTATTATGCAAGTTTGTTTTATTTAATGTAAGACGATCAACTTCAATATTTCCAGAATTATTCAAAGTTGCAAATGAAGCAGAACCAGACAGTTGTCCAACGGTCAAACCCAAAGTATTAATAGTAAAACCATTTTCTACAGTTGTAGTTCCAGAGTCTACAAAAATTTCTCCATTGTTTGAGCCTGATGTGTTAATTGAACCACTTTTAAATGTGTTTTCACCTGTTAAAATAATGCCACCGTCTTTATTAGATGGATTTCTGTTGATAGCATTATTTGTAATATTTGTATTATCCAATATTGTAGAATTTAAGTTTAGAAGTTTGTCATTAACAATACTTACATTTTCTAAGGTTGCTTTTGTTAAATTTGCAGTTCCTTCGTTTTTAATAACATTTTTAGTTGGAAAATTTTTCAATGTAATATCAGTAAAACCAAATGTTTGACCGTCTTTTACAGTAACGCCTTCATGTCCGTTACCATCAATATAATAACCGTTACCGAAAACATTTGTTTCTCTATCATCACCAACAAGAGTTCCTAAATCTTCAGTTAATGTAATATTACTTGTTATAGCTACATCATTACCTAACAATGGGTCAGGTGCATTTTGAATATATTCTGGTAAGTTAGTAATATTAGTTGCTCGTTTTACTGTATAAGCACCTCTGTCATTTGCAACAGGAGTAAAGATATAAGTTTTGTTATCTTTAATTGTTGAAACAATATCACTTGAAACCTCAATTACAGTTTTACCCAAGCCGTCTAAATATTTTGTGCTTGTTGCATCACCGTCTACAAGAATTTTGATTTCATCAACAATTATGCTCGGAGTGCTTGCACCAACCGCGCTATCGCTTACTACAATCAAGTCCATTTTGCCTGTACTTGCATCATAATCCAATTTCAAGTGCAATGGAGAGTCACTATCGCCCGAAAATCTGCTCATTGTAAGGTTATCAACATTATCGTTTTGCATATCCAATATTGCTTCACCACCAACAGATAATCTAAAATCGTTTGAATTTGCAGGTTCTACGCCCAATTTCAACGTACCGTTTTTATAGCTACTTTTTGCACCTAACGTAATCATTCCGTTTGAACTTGCAAAATCTACATTTTTATTCAAAATAACAGTACCGTTCAAGTCAGTTTTTTCTTTGAAAGTATTATTAATAACCAAATTGCCGTCAAAATTATTATCAATTTTTACCACGTCATCAAGAGTAATAGTTTTGCCTTCATAAGCGTTCAAATACACATTACTATTTGATTTGATACCGTAAGCCGTATTGTTTTTAAAGTTTACATCGCTATTTTTCGCGTTGATAACTAATCCGTTGTAGCCTTCATTATTAACCGCAACACCTTTATTATTCACAAAAGAAACGTCAGTTAAGATAAGTTTAGGATTAGAACTACGAATTATGCCACTTTGAGTGTCAAAATCGGTAAAAGTCGCGTTCATAATTTCAATCGCTGTTTCAGATGCACCAGCACCACTAAAAACTAAAGGTGAATCATCTTGATAAATCGCGCCTTTAATAGTGTGACCGCTTACATCTAGTGTCAATTGTTTTTGTAAAAATCCAATAGAACTGCCATCAGCAGTTAAATTATTGTCAACGCTAATAGTTGAGCCTTCTGATGCTGTATCGGCTTCGTTATTCAAATCACTCCATGTTGAAACACTTGCCAAAGCTGGCATTTGTGACAACATTGCACATATAGTAAATCCTAATATAAAATTAAATCTCTTTTTCATGTCTTTCTTCCGTTTTAAGCTCTTATAACTGTAAACTTCTTGTTTTATCAATTATAAACTAAACAGACCTGAAATTGAGCATTTATAATTATTTGTTTACATTTTACAACATTCACTCGAATGGGTTGACGTGAGGAGTTTCTTGGGTGATACCTATGTCTAAAGTTATGGGTTCAGTTTTTGGATTGAAAAGTTTATAAGATTCTGTCACACAGGGGACAGGCTCACAAAACTTATTCTTCGTTTGTTCGCTTTGTCAAACAAGTTCAGAATGACATAATAATGAACA
>CALAFU010000015.1 GCA_937891325.1 uncultured Candidatus Melainabacteria bacterium
CTGAAACTGTCTTCCAACAGATTAACCTCTTGTGGCACATATCCTGTCAAATTTCTAAATGCATTTATATTTTTTTCTGTAATTTCTTCCTCGTCAACCGTAATTTTACCCGAATTTATAGGCAACAAGCCCATTAAAATATCCGCCATAGTTGTTTTACCAGCACCAGACAAGCCAATTATGCCGACAAATTCACCTTTTTTAATCTCAAATGAGCAATTTTTAATCACAGGAACATTCTCTCTATATTCAAAAGAAACATCCTCAAAGCAAATTTTTTCGTTGAACTCAAGGTTATCATTATTGTCTGTAACATTTGAAACAACGTCAAAGTGGTTTTGCTCGTATTCGTCATTCATCTTTTTAACCAGGTCTTTTGAGCTGTTCATGTGGTTTAATGCCACTTGAATTCGATTCAAAGACGGTGCAATTCTAAACACGATACCCAAAATTAAGCCGTAAGACGCAATAATTTTCGATGAATCACCGTAGTTTTTAAACGTAATTAATCCTGCCAAGATGATTAAAGATATGACTAAAATTATTTCAACCAAATATGGTGGAATACTTGCGTAAAAAGTGGTTTTGAAAATTACGTTATTATTTTCTCGTTGAACTTTATTGAATTTATCCAAAAAATATTTTTCCGCAGAAAAAATTCTAATTTCCTTCAAGTTTTTAATATTTTCTAACACTTGGTTGTTATTTTTTAGTGAAAATGAAAGCATTTGAGGCGCTAAAACCTCTGTTTTGTGTTTGAAAAATTTGTTTAAAACTGCCATGCTTACAACTACAAAAATTACGGTAAACAATGCAATTGCGGGGAATTTCACGAACAATAGTGCCAAAATAATTAAAGTGATTATGCTATTTGTAAAAAATACAAAACTTCTCATAACAAAGGTTTCAAGAGTTTGTGCAGTCAAAGCGGTTAGATTATAAATCTTTTCAGAGTTTGTAGTCTTGAACATTTGCATATATGGCGCTTTTAAATAAAAGTTCATCAACATTTTATTCAAATCATTTTTCCAATTTATGACAAATTTATTTTGCAAATAAATGCACAAAATCATCAACAAGTTTTTAGATAAAAACATTAAAACAATCAAAATACCCATCAAGGCGGTAATTGTCAAAATATGATTTATATGGAAAAAATTAATTATAGTTGCATAACTTTTGTATTCGATTACTGTTTGCGGGCTTATTACAAGCATTAAAAATGGGTAAATCAAGCCAATGCCAACGAATTCTAGAATTCCAGCAATTAGCGAAATTACGAAAAATCCAAAGATTTTCAATCTTCGATTTTTGCCATAATATTCAATAAATTTAACCAAATTTTTAAGCATATCCTTATTTTACATTAAAAAAAGATTAATTTGTTTAAAAATCAGAAAAAAGTATGTTAAACTATACATAGTAATTTTAAAAAGGAGAAATTTATGTCAAATCCGGTTTTTTCACAAAGAGCAATGGAAGGCAACGAAAGAGCTTTAAATAGCGAACCAATGACAGTAAATGGTGCTATCAATAAGACTTTTGTATTGTTTTTATGTTTATTGGCAACAAGTTTTTATGAATATTCATTATTCTTGCAAGGCTTTACAGACAAAGCTATGGGCTTAATGATGGTTGGCTTTGTTGCATCAATTGTAGCGTTTATCGTAATTATGTTTGCAAGAAAAACGATAAAATTTATGGCACCTGTTTATGCCTTATCAGAAGGTTTAATCTTGGGTGGTTTATCTGTTGCATTTGAACAATCTTATCCAGGGATTGTTGTACAAGCTGTATGCGCAAGTTTTATGGCATTCTTCGTGATGTTAGTTCTATACAGAGCTGGTGTAATTAAATGCACAGAAAAATTTAGAAGTGTATTGATGATTTCAATGTTCTCAATTGTGGGTATTTACTTAGTTCAAATCATTGGTTCTTTCTTTCACTTAAGTATTCCAGGGCTATTCGGTTCAGGTCTTGTAGGTATTGCATTTAGCGCATTTGTTTGCATAATCGCAGCTTTGAACTTCATTATTGATTTCTCAACAATCGAAATGGGTGTTCAAAATATGATGGACAAATCTTTTGAATGGTACTGTGGCTTTGGCTTAATGGTTACATTCGTTTGGTTATACGTAGAAATTCTAAACTTGTTAGCAAAATTGAGAGATAATTAATTTCATAAAGTTAATATTTTTTGAAGGCGGTGGATTAAAAATCCACCGCCTTTTAGTTGCGCTATTTTTGTTTACAAAAATAGCGCAAAAGAAAACCACCTAATCGGTGGTTAAAAACTTGAATAAATAATTGAGAGAG
>CALAFU010000016.1 GCA_937891325.1 uncultured Candidatus Melainabacteria bacterium
TTATTGAAACACTAGAAAAGGCTTTATCTTGCATACAAGATGATTTTTCTATTTATTATGAATTAGGTATTTGCCACTTATTAAATGGTACTCCATGCCCTGCAATTAAGTGTTTGATTAAATCTATTCAACTTAATCCGGAAAATTTAAACGCTCAAGTTCAATTGGCACTTGCACATGAACTTGTTGGTGAACAGGAAATGGCATTGATGATTTATCAACGAATTATTGAAGTTGCACCAGATTTCTTAAAAGCATACAAGCATAAAGCAGCTTTATTGATGAGTTTAGACCAATACAAAGATGCAAGCTCTGTATTTAACAATATTTTAAAAGTAAAACCAACTTATGCAAAAGCGCTATTAGGTATTGGTATTTGTTTTGACAAACTAAAACGCTCGGTTGATGCAATGAGATATTACAAAAAATTCATTGAGCAAAAGCCAGAGTCTTCTCATACTCCGTTTGTTGAAAACAGATTGTTCAAGCTAAAAAACTCACGTCCAAAAGAAAGACGCTTTAACCTTGTAACAAACCCAATGAACGCTTAATATTAGCGTTGAAGTTCAAATATTTTGAATTGACTTGGGTATAACTTGTCAAAGTGGAGAGTATTATCTTCAACCTTGCAATCTTGTTTTTCAAAGTCTTCGCCGTTGAATTGATGTTCGCAAGTTACTGTGTAGTCTGCAGGTAAAGTTATTGATTTGTCAAAGATATCTTCGCCTTGTTTTTCTACTGTAATTTGGTTGCCATTTTCGTCTGTTTCATTGAATTTTTCAGTTGGAGCTTTGTAGTTCGCAACGATTAACAACGCATTTTTCAACGTTTCTTTTGTGATTAACCATGCAACAAAACCGTCATCTTCTTGTAAAATGATTTGAGCTTCGCCTTCGGTTACAACTTCAAAACTTTTTGCAAGTCTGTTTACTGAATCAAAGCGGTTGAAGAAGTGGTAATTTTTATTTCTTTTCATTGAAATTTCATTACCAACAGTTTTTTCAACTTCTTTTTGAGTGAAAGACTCATCACCGTCAACGTATAAAACAGGTCTGTTTGCAAATTTACCGCCTGATAAGAATTTATACTTGAACCATTTGAAGATAGCTCCGTTTTCACCTAATTGAGTTGGATATCTATCAAATGATGAAAATTCTCCGTCTTGGTTGTTGTATGTCTTCAAAACTGATACGTAATTTTTGCTTTTCAAACCAACATTGTAATTTGTTAATTCTTGGTTATCTTCAGTAATTGCTTCAGGTGTTTTTTCTGCTTGGCAAGGAATATCATTACCCCAAAGAACGTCAAAATGCATATCTTCGTGGTATTCCTTGTAATACTTATCCCATAGCATATATTCTGCAAGTGTTGCAAAATAAGGGATTTTTGCTTTCATGTGTTTGTTTAATTCACCTAAAACAAAAGAAGGTGCTCTATAACTAATAGGTACACCATTTGTAGCTGAAACTCTGTCTACAATGTGGTCTACGTGGTCAACTCTAAAACCGTCAAATCCGTATTCAGATTGGAAGTGTTCTAAATGTTTGATGTAAAAATCAATTACAGGTTTGTTGAACTTGCCGTTTTCCAAATAAACAAAGTAATATGGAGTTTGACAATCTAGGTTTGCCAATGAAGTTACATCTTTTTCGTCAACGTCATAGTGTTTAAAGATTGGATATCCGCCACATTCGCTCATTTTGTTAAATACAGGAACACCTGCTGAACACCAAGCGCCACCGCACATTGTCCATAAGCCGGCAGAAGTTAATGCGTTGATAACAACTCCGCTATCTACAATGTCTTGTTCTTCAATGTGTTTTGAAGGTTTTACGTTTAATGCTTTTGCAACAATCTCTTTTACTTGTTTTACAAGTTTTTCTTGAGATTTCTTTTCTGCCATTTTGTTAGAAATTTGTTTTTTATAATCAACTAATTCCTTTGTAATTTCACTGCAAATTTCCTTGTAAGTAGTGCTAATTTCCCCAGCACCGCTTTTTAAAATTTGTTTGTATAAATCTTTTGCAATGTCTATGTCTTCTTTTGAATGTTCACTCTTTAGCTCTAATTCATCAACTTTTGCACAAATTTTTTCAATAAGTTCATTGATGTTGTACCAACGTGCAACTTGAGGGTTTGCTAAAACAACTTTTTCAAATCTGCCAGCTTGAGGTAACACATCATAAATTACAGGGTGGCCTGCAAGTTGAGCAAATTCAATAAACAATTGAACTTGTTCTTTTACGTTGTAGTTCAATGTTTTTTCAATATTTTCATCGTTTAGTTTTGGGCTAACTTCGCTACTTGTAGGCAAGTACGCACAACCAAAATCGCGAGGTTGAAAAGGTATTAAGTAAACGGTTGTATTAAAGATATTACGCTTTAAATCGCCTGTTGGCAAAATTAAAATTTGTTTTACCCAATCAAAGAATTTCCCTGGAGTTTCAGAGTAGTTGCCGTTACCAAGTGCTGCAAGGTTAATTAATTTGATATCGTGACCTTCTTTTTTTAACCAATCAGCGTTTTTAACGTTATTTCTTGCAAGAGGGCTAACTTGATTGTTTTCAAAGCTGAATTTTCCGTCTTTGAAAATACCATTGTTTTCCCATTTAACTTCTAACGCGCAAAGAGTTTCAGCCGCAGAAAGTTCTTCCAAAGCCTTTAAATGGGGGTAGTTTAAATATCCGTATTTTTCAACGATTGAGCGTAATTGTTTTTTTCTATCCTCTGAAAGCTCGTTAAAGTGAGTGTATTCCTTTAATTTTGCATAAACTTCGTTTAGAAATTCATCTTTTCTAACTTCTACTTTTTTATCAAATAATTTAAACATGACTTAATATCCTTTGATGTAATTTTAGCACATGACAAGCGATTTAGAGTATTTCTAATAAGTTTTCGTAACATTAGTTTATTATATTTATGTTTATTGTATTATTAATTTGTAAGTGTTTATTTGAAAGGAAGGATTATAAATGAAACCATTAAACGAATACATCGAACACACATTATTAAAACAAGATGCAACTAAAGAACAATTTTTACAATTATTCAAAGAAGCAAAAGAACACAAATTTTTAGGTGTTTGTGTAAACCCAGCTTATGTAAAATTAGCTAAAGAAAACTTAGATGGTTCTGGTGTAAAAATCGTTACTGTAGTTGGTTTCCCTTTAGGTGCAAGTGATTCAAACGTTACTGCATTTGAAGCTAAAACTGCAATTGAACAAGGTGCAGACGAAATCGATATGGTTATGAATGTTTCAGCTATGAAAAATAAAGATTACGATTACATCGTAAACGACGTTAAAACTGTAAAAGCAGCTTGCGGCGACCACAACTTAAAAGTTATTTTAGAAACAGATTTATTAACAAAAGAAGAAATCGCTAAAGCATGTGAATTATGTGTTGAAGCTAAAGCAGACTTAGTAAAAACTTCAACAGGTTTTGTTAAAGGTGGCGTAGGTGCTAAACCTGAAGACGTAAAAATTATGCACGATATCGTAGCTCCTCACGGTATGGAAGTTAAAGCATCAGGCGGTGTACGTTCTAAAGAAGATGCTATGGCTGTAATTGAAGCTGGTGCAACTCGTATCGGTACAAGCTCTGGTATTAAAATTGTTTCTTAGTTTTAGAATTAAATTTTAAACAATTTTCTTAATAAACTCTCCAAAAATTTGGAGGGTTTATTATTTTTATTATATTATATTAATGTCTAGACTATTACAAAGGTATCGCAATGGGTGATGAAGACAAACAGTTTGATGCGACCCCCAGAAAACTTGAACAAGCAAGAAAAGAAGGACAGGTTGTAAAATCAAAAGACTTCTCAACAGCTATTTCGCTGTTGGTACTTTTTACTGCGATTAATGGCTTAGCACCCTTTATTTGGCAACAAATTACGCAACTGTTTGTTCTCCTGTATGAACAGATACCAAACGCGCATATTGATACCGTCGGTTTACCTTATATTTTAACAATGACGCTTATTCCGACAATTTTAATCATTGGTCCAATTCTATTTTTAGCATGGTTAATGGCAATTCTGGCTGATTTTATTCAAGTGGGTCCGTTGGTTGCAACTGCGCCATTGATGCCTAAATTAGATAAACTTAATCCGACAAAATATTTCAAAAATATTATGTCTGTAAAAACTATGTTTGAATTGGTTAAAAACATCTTAAAAGTATTGATTTTGGGCTTTATTGGTTGGTCAGTTTATTCAGCCCACTTAACTGATATTTTACGATTGGCTTCTATTGATAACAATTTTGCCGTAATGATGGAATTCGGTAAATTGATTGTAGAATTTATCTTTAAAGCATGTCTTGCGTTCTTAATTATCTCCGCAGCCGATTATGGTATGACAAAATGGAAATTCTTGAAAGACCAAAAGATGTCGTTTAAAGAAATTAAAGATGAATATAAGAACACAGAAGGTGATCCAAACGTAAAAGCGGCTCTTCGTCAACGTCGTATGCAAATGTTACAAAAGGGTATGATGGACGCAGTTCCAGAATCAGATTTTGTTGTTAGAAACCCAATTCACGTAGCTTGTGCATTAAAATATGATCAAAAAGAAATGGAATGTCCTGTTTTAACGGCAAAAGGAACTGAGATGATTGCACGAAAAATTATTGCAATCGCTGAGGAACATAACATTCCTGTAATTGATAACCCTCCTGTTGCAAGAGCTTTATACCGAATTGTTGATGTAAATCAATACATTCCGCCAGAATTATACAAAGCTATTGCAGAAATTTTAATTTTTGTGTATAATCTAAAGAAAAAGCCAAATTAATTTGTAAAATTGATTTTGAAAAGATCTTAAAAAATGACGCATATGCAAGATAATACAAAGTTAAAAGAGTACATAGACATCGTTCAAAAAGTTGCTAAAGTTGAGCATCGTCGTATACCTGCGCACATGGTAGAGTACGAAGAGCTTGTTAGTATTGGTATTATTGCAGTTCAATCAATGATTAAAGGCAAAACCGACGAAGAAATGGAACGTTATAACTCAGCTTATATAGGCACTGCTGTACGTTGGGCTATTAGAAATGAGTTAAGAAATCGTTACAAATGGTACTCATTAAAACATAAAAAAGAAGAAGGCGAAGATGAAGAAGGCGTTGAAACTAACGAAGATGGCATCGAAGTAACTCCATCAAAGGTTAGAGAAGCTGTTTACGAAACTATCTTGTCTATTGATAGTTTAGCAATGGCAAACTCTGACAACGATTCCCCGTTCGATTTCGTTAAAGATACAAAAGCAATGCCAGATGAAGCTGCTGAAATCGGTGAAATGAGTCGTATGATTAAAGAAGCGATTGCAACTTTACCTCAAAAAGATAGAACCATTGTTGAATATCGTTTTTATAGAAACATGCAAGTAAAAGAAATTGCAAGACAAGTTGGTTTGTCTTCCTCTCGTATTACTCGTATTGTTCAAGCCTCTTTGAATACGGTTAGAGAATACTTGGAAGCTCACGACCAACACGATTTTTAATCTTTTAAATTATGTCGCCTGTTAAAAATTCTTGACCGTTAACGATAATTGCTCCGTCGTCGGTGATTTTTTCAGCAATTCCCTTTAATGTTGTTGAAAAGTTTTTTATTGTAACCTCTTTGCCGATAAAGTTTGCGTAGCTTTCGTATTCAGATTTTATTGAAATGAAGCCATGCTCTAAAAAGTTTTCATAATCGTCAAAAAAGTTTTTGCAGAATTTATTTAGAAATTCTTTTTTATCAACA
>CALAFU010000017.1 GCA_937891325.1 uncultured Candidatus Melainabacteria bacterium
GCCTAGATACGTTGTGGAAGTAGAAGTTCCTGAAGGCGTTCAAATGTATACAGGTAAATGTAATCCACTTGAAGGCTGGGGTAACGGTGGCGGAACTCAATACTTCTTAATCGGTGAAAAACGACCAAAAATCTACGGCGGAATGAAAGCATTGCCACAGTAAAAGGATAAATAAATGCCAGAAATTAGTTTTGAAGAAAATAAATTAAATATAAATGATAAATCAATTCGTTTTGACTTGAACATCTACAACGCAATTGTCTTAGATGACAAAGTTGTCATTATGCTTGATGTGCCTAACGACAATCCGTTAATGGAGAACATTATTGCGTTTAGTTTTGAAGGTCAACCTGTTTGGACAGTTCAACCGTTCAAAGAAAGATTTCCAGAAATTAAAATGACAACACCTTACGTTGGCATGTTCAAACGCGATGACGGAAATATCAACGCGACTAATTTTTACGGAATTTGTGTAGAAATTTCGGCTAAAGACGGTAAAATTTTATCAAAATCAACTTCAAGATAATTGTAAAAATTTGTGCTAAAAATTTTTCTTGAAAAAACTTAACAAAAAGTACAAATAATTAATTTCAATGGTTGACAATCCTTTTTGCTTGTTGTTATATAGATAGTACAATAACACTTAGCTGTATTTTTGTGCTGAAAAGTCCAACTAAGGTTTAGGCGAAAAATTAATAAATCATATATAAGGAGAAATTATGCCAACAATCAATCAGCTTGTACGTCGCGAACGTAAAAAGCTAGTAGACAAAACAAAATCACCAGCATTGATGGAATGCCCTCAAAGACGTGGTGTTTGCACAAGAGTTTATACAACAACTCCTAAAAAACCAAACTCAGCACTAAGAAAAGTTGCCAGAGTTAAGTTAACAAATGGATTTGAAGTTACTTCATACATTCCAGGTATCGGACACAACTTACAAGAACACAGTGTTGTTCTTATTCGTGGTGGTAGGGTTAAAGACCTTCCAGGTGTTAGATATCACATCATCCGCGGTACTTTAGATACAGCAGGTGTTGCAAATAGAGCACAAAGCCGTTCTAAATACGGTGCAAAACGTGCTAAAGGAGGTAAATAATGTCAAGACGTTCTAAACCAGCAAGAAGAATTCCTGCTGCAGACCCAATGTATAACAGTGTAGACGTATCAAAATTCATCAACAGAATTATGAGACGTGGTAAAAAATCTTTAGCTGAAAGAATCTTCTATTCAACTTTAGAAAGAATTAAAGAAAGAACTAACGAACAACCAATGGAAATTTTCGAAAAAGCATTAACAAATGCAACTCCATTGTTAGAAGTTAAAGCTAGACGTATCGGTGGTTCTACTTACCAAGTACCTCTAGAAGTTAAAGCAGATCGTGGTTTCGCTCTTTCTTCATCTTGGTTAATCGCAGCTGCTAAAAACAGAAGCGGTAAATCATTCATCGATAAATTAACAAGCGAATTAATCGATGCTTCAAACGGTGCTGGTCAAGCATGCAAAAAACGTGAAGATACTCACAAAATGGCTGAAGCTAACAAAGCTTTCGCTCACTACAGATACTAATTTTAAAATTGGTTATAACAAAAAAGAGTCACAAAATTGTGGCTCTTTTTTTATGCTATTTATATTTAATTATTTTTGAAACTTTTCTGGTTCTAAATACTTGATAACTCTTGCAGGATTTCCGACAACAACCGCGTTATCCGGAACATCTTTAGTTACAACAGAGCATGCCCCAACAATTGCGTTTTCTCCAATTGTCACCCCAGGAAGGATAGTTGTATTAACCCCAATCCAAACATTCTTTTTGATATGAACAGGTTTGCATGTGATTACAGGTCTATCATAAAAGTCATGATTATTCGTTGCAATAGTACAATTTAAAGCGATTTTTGTATCATCTTCAATCACAAGACCACCAGCGGACATGCATTGAAACCCATTCATAAGTACAACATTCTTGCCTATCTTAACCTTATTAGCTAAATTAACAAAGATTGGCGGATTTACTATTGCATTTTCGCCTAAATTATCGCCAAAGAGTTCTTTAATAAGAGCGTTGCACTCTTCGGTTTGTGGCATTGTGTTATTGATTTTGAAACAAAGTTGCGAACTTCTGATATATTCAGCCATTCTTTCTTCGTTTGGAATTCTTAAATCTAATCTAACTTCTTCCATATTTAACTCCTTTTGTTCAAATTTATTATAACAGCTTAGAGTAACTCTCAGTCAAGTGTTTTGTATTAAAATTATTAATATTTTTAGAGAAAATTTGTTGACATGACTTATAAGATTAGTATAAACTTTTCTTACGTAGGAGATATATTTCATTTATAGGGAAACTTGTTCACAGGGGAGTAACAAGAGGGAAAAGATTAGAAGTATTTTTTACGGAGCACATTAAAAATCCAACAGACATTAACGTTTAAATTTATTTTGAACATTAATTATAGAGTAGCAAATTTTTTGAAAGGAGAAAGACATGAAAAAATTATTCGCAACTTTAGCTTTATTATCAGTTATGGCTATGCCAGCAGTAGCATCTGAACCATTTGGTTTCGTTTACCAAGATACAACTCACCAATTATTAGGTTCTGGTTCTGTTGCTCCAGCTAAAATGGGTACAGCAACTTGCACATCTTACTTCGGTATTGTTGCATTAGGCAACTGCAGCGTTAAACAAGCTATGCAAAACGGCAGAATCAACTCATTATCACACGCTGACCAAGCAACTAAAAACATTTTAGGCTACAAAAAAGTTACAACAAGAGCTTTCGGTCAATAGTCTAATTTAAAGTTTAAATACTTTTAAGGGGCGAAGCGGTTAACCGCTTCGCCCCTACTTATTATTAATTAATTCATTTTAGAAACGTAATCAAATTCTTTTATACCGTCTTCTATCAGATATGGCATTTCTGTATGAACATCTACATTTTGAGCAATTTTTTCAGGTGGAAGTTTCAAGTAAGTTGTTGTAGCTTCTGCAAATACAGTGCCTTCCGCATCAATAATTTTAGAGAAGGTTTTGAACATTCTTGATTTATCCATAATTACATAACCTTGTGCGAATAAATCTTCCTCGTACGGAACAGGCTTTCTGTACTTCAATTCCATTGAGGTTGTAACCCCAAGAGTGTAATCACCATTTACCCAATACGCACGACATGCCAGCTCATCTAGCATTGTTGCAATAAGCCCACCATGCACACGTTGTGGAAAACTTTGGTGCTCAACCTTGTATCGAACAGGAGTTATAACGCTTCCGTCTTCCATATTATAAAATTGCGATTTGAAACCCATAGGATTATCCATACCGCAAATAAAACACATTCTTGAATTCTTTTGTTTACTTAAAACTTTCATATTACCAACCTTTTTCTTTATTATAGCATAAACCTGTGGCGCGCAGGCGTAATCGCCTGCGCGCCCCAAACAAATCTAAACCTTTGTAACAAAAATCATTAAATCATTAAAGATTTTCTTTAATTCGTCCGAAAAATACAAAGAGGTATCATAAATTAAGAGGGTTGTTCGTCGTGAGTATAAATATTAACAATACAAACGCAATAACAAAAACTACTTCTGTTAAGCCAATGGGTGCTAAACAGAAGATTTATGATACTCAATTGAAGCAAGATACCTTTGAAATTAAGTTTAATGAGCAAGAAGCACGAGAGTTTTTAGACTCAAAAATGGACTACAACGAATACCCCGAAGTACCTCAATATAACGATAAACAAAAGGACTTTATTCTACAGACGATGAATAAAAATCCTAAGTTGTGGACTCCGTTTAAAGCACTTGCTGACGTTCCGGATATAAAAGGCGAGGACGTTGTAAAATGTTTAAAAAACGCTAAAAAAGCGGAAGATTTTGTTGATTTGGGCAAAATTGCCTCAATAAAAGATGCTTATGATGACCCTAAAGTTACTAAAGGCGAAGATTATCTAAAACTCTTAAAAATGGATAAAACTTCTCGCCAACAAGCGACTGAATTACTTAAAGACACTTCTTTACACGCAAATTATGTCTTTAAATATTTTGACGTACCAAAATCAAAGCGACCAGACTTTAACACATTGTCAGAAAAGGTTAAAACACTTGAAAAAGAATATGATTGCCAAAATGATTATAAAATAGAACTTGTTAAAAACGAATATTCTGATAAAGAGTTCAATATTCACGTGATGAAAAAGCCTTATATTTTGGCACAACAAGATGTTTTAGACAAAAACGGACTTGTAAGCACTAAAAAAGTTACAACCTACGATAGTGGCAATAAGTCTTATACAATTGAAAAATTTAAAGATTATAGAAACAATACTACAATTAAAACGCGTAAAGAGTTTGATAAAACAACAAAAACGGATAACGATATAACAAACCAAATCCATATTATACGCGATAAGCAGGGCAATATTGTCGAAAAAATTAACACAGAACGCTCTGAAATTGACGGTATTTATAATATTAAAAAAATGTACCCGAACGGCAAAGTTAAGGTTATAAGCTCTGGCACTGTTGATAAAAAAACAGGAATTGAGAGCGTAAAAAAAGATATGACCTCACTTGACGGCACTCGCACACAATACTTGTACGAAAACGACCCGAAGGGTAATAGAATTTCTGACTACAAAATTACGGATAAAAACGGCAACGTACTTTTGCAAAATAGTACGTCTTTTGAGGTGATTAACGAGAATAAATTCATTTCAGCAAAGAATGATAAAAAATACGAAATTAATGTTTCAGAGGACAAAATTGACGTTAAAAACTTGAATAACGAAAACGAAACCGCCTCAATTGATATTAATAAACGAATTTTCGGCGATAAAGAACGAATTATTAAGGTGTTGAAACAGGTTTCAGGCAACGAATTGATTGAACTTACGAAAAACGTTAAATCCTTTGAAGGTATTGAAAACGCCGAAGACTCAGCATTTAGCGAAAGCGAAAAGAAGATTACAACAGGCGATAATATGTTTGTAATCTTGCACGAACTTGGTCATACAAAGGATATGAGCAAGGTTGAGAAATTGCATAATAATAAAGACTTGCAAAAGGTGTTTAATAAAGAAAAACAAGCCTTTTTGAAGAAATTTCCACAAGCAGAACGTCAAAACATTGATTATTTCTTAAACCAAAAAGACCACTATAAAGGCAAAGACGGTGGACTTATAGAAGCTATTGCAGAAAGTAATGCTCTTTTAGGAACGCATAGTTCAATGAATTTGACCGCAATCCGCTCGCAATACTTGCAACAATATTTCCCTCGCACAATCGCCTTTATCAACAACGAGTTTGAAAAATAACAAATTACTCATATGATATAGTGTCATAATTTTCCTCTCTTAGACATTTGCCGTAGCTTGTGCGCCATAGCTTTCTTTTGCCATTAAACCTTTTAGGAAGGTATCTATGTTAGTTTCAAGTTTATTCACTTCTCTTTCATCGACAACACCTTCTACCTCGTTTTCGGTTTCCTCGGTTTCTTCATCTTCTTCATCTTCCGTTTTTAGGTCTTTATTTCTATCTTTTTGTCGAATTTTGTACAGTTCTTTAATTAATGCATCTTCTTTCTCGTCTGTGCTAGAAAGTCTCATCATTCTTCTTAAGTATTCTTCCATAGTATCTTGAAAATCTTCTAAAAGATCTTTATCATCAATTGCATCTTTAAACAAGTTTAAAGCAGCTTTCACTTGAGATACATAAAAATCGTTTGAAGAGGTTTTCATATAATTAC
>CALAFU010000018.1 GCA_937891325.1 uncultured Candidatus Melainabacteria bacterium
TTTGTTTGAATAATATCCGGAACATTTTTCGCTTCAGGAAATGTATGATACTCTTGAATAGCAAAAGTCTTTACACCCTTTTTACTCAAATATTCAGAAAGACTAATCAACTCATCAACACTGATCACTCTTGGATCTAAAGTTGTACGTACCTCAAAATCTTTTTTTACCTTCAACAGTAAATCCAAACATTGTTCAGTTTGAATATTTTTGGAACAATGCAATCTTTCACTATATAAATCAAAACAAGTTTTAACGTCTAAACCAACCCAATCTACAATTGAAATTACTCTTTCAAATGCTGATAAAGATACTCCCGATGTATGTAATCCAATTAGAAAACCTTTATTTTTTGCGCACAACATTGCCTCTTTTAAATCATGCTGAATTAAAGGTTCTCCACCTGAAAAAACTATTGCATCAAGTAATTTCTTTCTCGAATCCATAAACTGTTCAGCAACTGACCAATCTAAATCAGACACATTTGATACTTCCTGCAACGATGGATTTTGACAATATGGACACCTTAAAGGACACCCCTTTGAAAAAAATACGGCTGCCAATTTGTTCGGATAGTCTATCGTCGTAAATGGCTGTATTCCACCTAAAATCATTCTAAAAACCTTTCGCTAAAAAAGAAGGGCGGAAGCGTTTAACCTCCGCCCTATTCATTAATCATTGCAAGCTTTACATTGCTCATGTTTCGGTGAAGTTAATTCTTCATCACAAATCGGACAATATTTATGTTCACCTGAAATGTACCCATGTTTAGGACAAATCGAAAACGTTGGTGTAATCGTCAAATACGGAATATGATAATTCTCAAGAACACGCTTCACTAAAGTCTTGCATGATTCCGATGATGACATTGCTTCCCCCATGTAAAGGTGAATAACAGTATTATGGATAAACACAAACCGTTCTTTGCCACAAAGATAGTTGTGATTATTTTCTGTAGTCAAATCATAAAAGATATTGTCTTCTACATCAACTTTACTTGTCTCTTTAACTCTAACAAAATTAAACTTTCTTGCTAATTTTGAATGTGGACGTTTTTGTTGATTTATACAAATCTTTTTAACTGTATTTAACTTTTCCACAATATCAAGTAAACTATTATGCCAAATATTAACTTTTGACAGTTTAGTACTAGGCCACCTCGGATCAATTTTAAACGTTTTAGATACAGATAACCCTAACATAGTACAAAGCCATACAATATCATAACCCAATTGAACTGATGCTGTAATATATTCTACATCACCAACTGCATCTACATGTGAATCACTATCAATTAAACCACTTAATAAAGCATAAGCATTCTTTTTGTTAAGTTGACACTTTACCTCATCAGGAATATCTACAGTATATGTCTTAGAACCTGCATGAAAACCATATTTTAAAAAAAAGTCTGCGCAGGATTTACTACAACAATGCAATTCCTTTAACTTTTTTGAGCTTTTATCAGTTTGTATAATATTAACATTACCAAATCCGTTTGATTTAATAATATTCCTAATCTTTTCCAATACCTCTTCTTTCTCATCAAAAAAACGTACCATATACCGTTCTAAATGATTCCCACCACGATTATCTATATGTTTTGTTAAACTACCATCACCAATAAAATAACCTATTAAATATGCCTGTTCTTCCGTTAATTCACGTTCACTGTCATCAAACAAACAATCATTAGATGTTAACATTTTATCGTTCTTTTTCAACTCATCCGCTCTTTTTTCAACAACGGAACCGTCTTCTTGAAGGACAAAGAACGGGTGCCAATCTGAAGTTGTGATATTAAAATTACCTTCCCCTTTAATGTTAATTTTATCTTTTTTAGATACATCAATTTCAACAGCGTCAATAATCTTATCCCATTCAGTTGTATTCGTTTCTTTATTAAATGAAGCTACATATAAAGGATTATCTTTATCGAAATTTTTAACAATATCTTCAATAAGGATTGTACCTTCATTAGTAATTACAAAATTGCCAGCTTCTACACAACCGCCGCTATAGCGTCTCTGCAAACCTTCCTGCAAATTTAACGCTGTAAACGGATCATTTGTATACCCCACAGGTATCTGCGTTGAGTTTGTATAGTAAGGTGCTTCAGGTTTACCTGCTTGAATAATATCAGGATAACGTTTCTTATCTTCTTTTGCAAACCTAAAAGTAGTTCCTTCTCCTGGTGTCGCCTCCAAGTTGTATAAATTTCCAGTTTCAACTTGAAATTGTTTTAACACTTCATTAATATGATCCATTAAAGACATTGCAAACTGCTGACCATATTCATCAGTGATATCATGTTCATCGTTTGTAAAGTTACGAATCATTTCATTTACACCATTGATACCTATTGTTGAAAACAAAGTATTGTAACCACCTAAATAACGTTTAGAATAAGGATACAAACCTTGCTCCATCCATTTATTCAATGACTTTCTTTTTTGTTCTAATGCATTTTTAGCAATACTCATCAATTCGTCTAAGCGTTTATATAAACCTATTATATCATTCTTAAACAAATATCCTAAACGTGCGCAGTTTATTGTAATAACACCGATTGAACCGGTCTGTTCACCTGAACCAAATAGACCGCCACCGCGTTTTTTAATTTCACGCAAGTCAAGTTGGAGTCGACAGCACATACTTCTAACATCACCAACTTTCAAATCTGAATTCAAGAAATTTTGAAAATAAGGCAACCCATACTTTGCTGTCATTTCGAACAACAACTTTGTATTCTCACTTTCCCATGGAAAATCAGGTGTAATATTATATGTTGGAATAGGGAATGTGAATAAACGCCCATGTGCATCGCCTTTAATCATGACTTCAATAAAGGCTTTATTAATCATGTCCATTTCTGGTTGAAGTTCAGAATATGTATAATCCATCTCTTCACCAGCAATTATAGGTTGTGAATCCTTCAGATCTTCTGGGCATGTCCAATCTAATGTAATGTTCGTAAAAGGCGTTTGCGTCTGCCCAGAAATAAATACACCACCATCTTTATTCATAAAAATTGCTGTGCCATCAGCTACATTTGGACACCAAACCATATCATCATAATTAATACGTGATATCTGCTTTGGTGAAACACCATTCACACCTGTTAAACTTACATAAGTAACATATTTACCAGATTTACATTTTTTTAACTTCTTACTTACGACATGACCTGACAAAACAGCAATATGTGCCAGCTGTTCAAAAATCAATTCGTTATCAACTTGTAACAAATGTCTTGACTCATCACCATCATGAAGTTCCCAAACATGTAGAAATAAATCTGCCTGACATTTATTTAATTTATAAAACTCTTTGTTAATTT
>CALAFU010000019.1 GCA_937891325.1 uncultured Candidatus Melainabacteria bacterium
TCGCTTCACTCAAAACTTCCGTCAATTATGGAAATGGCAAATTTAATGGACGTTAGCCCAAACACAATTAGAAAAGCCTTTGCAAATCTTGCAGAAGAAGGATATTTAACCTTCACAAGAGGACGTTATGGCGGAACTTTTGTAAAAGCTATGCCTAAATCGCCTACAAACCAACCGTTTGAGTGGGTTGCAGTAAATCCAAAATACGCAACATATTCAGACAACTAAGATTTTTGATTATATTTTTCAAACAAGTCAGGACGGCGTTCTTTTGTACGTTCTAACATTTTTTGATGTCTAAATTCGTTAATTTCTTTATGGTTGCCGTTTAACAAAACTGCTGGAACTTCTAATCCGCGATACTCTCTAGGTTTTGTATATTGAGGATATTCAAGTAAACCTTCTTCAAAACTGTCGCAATCTGCGGATTCTATTTTGCCCAAAACACCCTCTAATTTACGGCTAACGCAATCAATTACGCAAAGCGCAGGCAATTCACCACCTGTCAAAACAAAGTCGCCAATTGAAATTTCGCGAGGTTTTATAATTTCACGAATTCTTTCATCGTAACCTTCATAGTGTCCGCAAAGAATTACAACTTGGTCAAAATTTGCTAACTCTTTTGCGACGTCATTATTGAAAGGTTGTCCTTGAGGTGTCATCATTATTGTACAAGAGCTTTCTAACTTTTTAATACTTTCGTAAGCATCAACATAAGGTTGCGCCATCAAAACCATTCCAGCACCGCCACCGTAAGGTGTATCGTCAACTTTTTTGTGCTTATCTAGCGTAAAGTCACGAGGATTTACGGCGTTTACTGAAATTACATTTGCAGAAGTTGCACGCTTTAAGATACTGCAATTGCAGTAAGAGTCTATCATTTCAGGAAACAGGGTTAATACATCAAATTGCATTACTCAATTAACCCCTGAATTTCATTGATATAAACTTTTTTATTGTCTAAATCGACCTCTGGAACAAGTTCATCAACAAAAGGCACTAAAGAAATTTTCTTTGACAAACCTCTTACTGACAACAAGTCGTTTGCGCCATTATTTGAAACGCCTACAACCACGCCAACTTTTTTGTCCTTTGAATAAACATCTAAGCCAACTAAATCGTCAATCAAGTATTCGCCTTCGTCTAGTGCTTCTTCAAATTCCTCTTGAGGTACGTATAACAAGCAATTTTTGTAAACTAAAATGTCGTTGATTGAGTTAATACCTTCAAATTTCAAAATTGCAAATTTGTTATTGAATTTGATTGATTTAACTTTAACCTTTTTGTACTCGTTTTCAAAGTAAATATAAACATGCGAAAGAGTCTTCAAAAAATCAGCTTGATTTTTTGAATATCCAACCTTAGCTTCACCTTGAACACCATGAAAGTTTAATATTTTACCAATTGAAATATACTTACTATTCTGCATCTTCAACTTTTTTAGGCTTTCTACCGCGAGTTTTCTTTTCTGTTTTTTCCTCAGTAGCTTCAACTTCTTCCGCTACTTCTTCTTTAACCTTTTTTGCTCGAGTTGTTTTCTTTGGCTTTTCTTCAGCTTCAGTTTCTACCTCTGTTGCATCGTCTTCGGCTTTAGCCTTTTTAGCACGAGTCTTTTTAGGTTTTTCCTCAGTAGCTTCAGCTTCTTTCTTTTGATTTTTGAATTCTTCTGGAGCATCTTCTCTATCAGGATTCCATCTATCCAAGCCCATTTGAGCACGGATTAAGCCGATACCTACGTGAACACGCCATTCGTCCATTTTCAATTGAACCGCAATAATTTTGTGGCAACCAATTGGAGGTAATGGTAACAATGGTTCGTAAAGACTTCTGATAGCCATTAATTGGTCTGGTGAAATAGCTAATTTACGTTTAGGGAATGGTAATTTAGGTAACATCATTTTTTGACGAACTAAATTGATACCAAAGAATACTTTTCTTGGTTCTAAACCGATTTTTTCACCGATTACTTCGTGAGCATCAGGGTTTGGCAATGGTAACATTGCTTTGTACAATGCTTCAATTTGTTCCAATTGCTCCTTGTTAATTAAAAGTTGTTTTTGTGGTTTTTGAGGTCTACCACCGCCCATTGGTCTGCGTTGTTGGAAACCGCCACCTTGAGGACGTCTTTGTTGGAAACCACCTTGTTGTGGACGACGTTGTTGATAACCGCCTTGATTTCTTTGTTGATATCCACCACCTTGATTGCGGTCGTAACCGCCTCTTTGTTGGTAGCCACCTTGGTTTCTGTCATATCCACCGCGTTGTTGATATCCACCTTGATTACGGTCGTAACCGCCTCTTGATTGGTAACCACCTTGGTTTCTGTCATATCCACCACGTTGTTGGTATCCGCCTTGATTACGGTCATATCCACCACGTTGTTGGTAGCCACCTCTTGATTGGTAACCGCCTTGGTTTCTGTCATAATTATTTCTTTGTGGTCTATCATATCCGCCAGCTGAATAGCCTCCTGCAGAATATCCACCTGCTGAGTAACCGCCAGCAGAATATCCGCCAGATGAGTAGCCACCTGAAGTATATGAACCATTTTCTGAATTATAATTTTGTTGTTGTTCTTGGTTATTTTGATTATCTTGTTGTTCTTGATGTTGGTGTTGATGTTCTTGTTGGTCTGAATTACCACCAGATGGCATCATGCTTTTATCAGGATACAAACAGTTTGGACAAATTACCCTTTTCGGATTCTTTGTTTCAAATTCTACTCCACACTTAATACATTTGTTTACATACATAAGACATGCCTCTTTTTATTGGGTTTTCTTTTCTTTCTAATTCTTTTAATTCCTAATCCTAACAATAATAACGGACTAATTTAGAATATTATACTACTTTCAAAATTTCTAGTCTTTTACATGTATTATAGCAAAAAAAAATTATTTTTCTACCATGAACGTTACAGGACCGTCATTAATTAAAGAAATCTCCATCATTGCACCGAATTTTCCCGTCCCTACTTGAATATCAAGCCCTTTTACAATCGTAACGAATTCTTCATATAATTCATTTGCAAGCTCTGGTTTTTCTGATTTATCAAAACTTGGACGAGTTCCTTTTTTACAATTTCCGCACAAGGTAAATTGAGAAACAATCAACATTTCTCCATTAACATCTTTTAGAGATTTATTCATTTTGCCATTTTCGTCTTCAAAAATACGCAAATTAACGACCTTTTGCGCAACCCATTCGACTTGTTCTCTTGTATCACCTTTTTCTATACCAACAAGTGCCAAAATTCCTTTATCTATTGAAGAATAAAGTTTGTTATCTATTGTGCAAGACGCATTTTTAACTCTTTGAATTAAGCATTTCATCTATATATTCAACCTTCTTTTCTAAAGTATCAGTGATAATTTTAATATCTTTTGAAACCCCTGTAAAGTATTGTTTTAAGTTGCCAAAAATCAATTCGATAGATTTTGCATCACTAATAGGGTTTAGTCTCAAATTGTACAAAATTGTATAACTTGCAGATTTGTTTATAAATTTGTAAATCAAGGATTTTTTTGAATAATTTTCAGAGATATCCACATACAAAATCATCAATTGTTTAAAATACGCACCAGCTCTATGATTTAACATATTATTGTTTTTAATAAGCTCGCGTTCGTAATTTGCAATCAAATTATTTGCTTTTGACATTAAATTTTGAAGTTCCTTTAGCGTGCCTGCTTCTTCTGTAATTGAGGATTTTACTTCGTTTAAATCGTAATTTGGAGTTTTATCCAAAGTAATTCTTTCAAGTTTTTCAGTTTTTTCTAATAAATTTTCTAAAGGTACGTCTTCAAAACCATTAATTTTTGCGCCTTCTAGAGAGGTATTATACAAATTCAAAGAATCGCCATAGCTTTGAGCAAACTCCTCAAATTGAGAGATAAAAGAGCCGTAATCCGCTGTTGTCGGAAGTTTATTGCCTTTTATACCATCAACATAGTATAATTTTTCATTAATATTCGCTACGTATTTTTTAAGTAATCTGTCTTTATCTTCTTCCTTTAGCGAGCTTTGACCATACAAGGCTTGTTTTAATTTATCCTCTGCGCCTTCTGCTATAACAATTTCCACTTTGCCTGTTTGGGGATTTTCTTTACAGATTAGTCCTCGATTTGTGCCATTTGAATAGCATTTTCCATCACAATATGCTAAATCTTGACCGATTAAAATTATCTCTTTACAACCCAAATACATTGCCGAATACAATGCTGTATAAGAAACTGTTCCGCTTGATACATAAGGTGTTGCATCTATTTTTGCGAAATTTGTCCACACTAAATTTGCAATAGAGGTACAAGACGGATAAGAAATTTTTCGTTTAAATTTCATTTTGTGCATTGACGGATTTGTAAAAGGCTCTAATATAAGGTAAGAATTTGAAATATCAACATCTATTAATTGAGCTGTTGAATCAAATTGTTCAACACACACCACAAAGTCTGGAGTAATTCCATTTTTATATAAAGTTCTTACGGCTTGAGAAACTGCGATTATTAAAACATTCTCTTTATATTTTTTTAAAGTTTCTACATTTTTATCCAGACTCGGTCCTGCAGAAACGACAACCGCTGTTTTATCCTTATATGTATCTTTAAAATCCAACAACAAAGGTTCATCTAACAAGTTAGAAATATTTTCGCATACAAATTTAACCGCTGGTCTCAATTTTGTTTTGAAATAATTTTCATTCAAAATTGAACGTCCCATAACATTCTGCATTTCAGAGGCAAATTTTTTCAAATCCTCACCAAATATTTTTGCATAAGACGGCAAAAAGGAAATTACTGTATCTGAATTTGAAATTCTTAGTTTATCATAAGCCTTCTTTAAATTTTCAAAATCGTTAAATACATATACATCAGGATTTGAAAGTTCTTTAGATAAATCCGCAACCTCTAAAGTTGTTGCAAGTATTTCCAAACTTGGTTCATAAATCAAAACAACACCTTTTGATTTTAGGGCAAATTGTTGAACTAGATATCCTATTCCAAATCCGTAAACAATATGCATCATAAGGCGATTATTTTTAACCTTTGAAAAAATATTTCTAGCCTCTATTTCTGCGCCAATTAAATCATGTAAAGGTACACCGTTATAACTTAGGTTAGCCTCTTGCATTGCAGTATTTGAAAACTGAATATCTTGAGTAAGATATTCAAGTTTCATAAGTTTTTCGCATAATTCTGGATTATAACGTGCTATTTGTTTTAAATTAGCATCTAGTATTGGGTTATTTTTCAACTACTTTTCCTCTAAGCTGACCGCAAGCGGCATCAATATCCGCCCCTCTTTCAAGTCTTATTGTAACCTTTTTACCAGAATGTTCAAGAATGTATTTAAACTTCATAATTTCATTATTAGAAGGTTTCTTGTAATCGTTTTCTACAACAGGGTTATAAGGAATTAAGTTGATATTACATTTTACATCTTTTAGAAGTTCAACCAACTTTTTAGCACATTCCAAAGTGTCTGTTAAATCTTTAATTAACAGGTATTCAATTGTGATACGGCGACCTGCGATTTCAAAATATTTATTTAATGCCTTTTTAACTTCTTCAATCGGATATTTTTTGTTAATTGGCATAATTTTATTTCTAATTTCGTTTGTTGGTGCGTGAAGCGACCAAGCAAGTGTAGATTGGTTATTAGCCTTTGCAAAGTCTGCTATTTTTGTTGCAATACCACTTGTTGAAACTGTAATTCTTCTTGCACCGATTTGGAAAGAAGTATTTAAAAGTTCAATCGCTTTATTCACGTTTTCAAGGTTCAACAAAGGTTCACCTTGTCCCATAAATACAACGTTTGTAACCTTCAAGCCTGTATCACGTTGGATTGTCAAAACTTGTTCAACGATTTCTTTATAAGTTAAATTTCTTATAAAACCACGTTTTCCTGTTGCGCAGAAAGAGCAATTTACGGCACAACCAACTTGAGAACTTACGCAAGCCGTTAAATTTGCGCGGTTATCAAAGCGCATTAAAACAGTTTCTACACATTCGCCGTCAGGATATTCAACCAAATATTTGATTGTTCCGTCTGAACTAACTTGTTTTTTCTTAATTTTAGTTTCTGTTACAGTCGCAATCTCTTCCAATTGTTCTCTGAATTTTAGCGACAAATCTGTCATTTGAGAAATATCAGCAACCGATTTTACATAAATCCAATTATGAATTTGTTTAGCTCTGAATTTTGAAGCCTTTAATTCATCTGTAATTTTTTCTATTTCATCAAGTCTTAAACCTGCAAGAACTGTTTTTTCCATTTTTTACACCAATAATTGTAATAATCTTTCTGTATCTTTATCCCCACGACCAGAGATATTCACAACAACTAAGTCGTCTTTTGAAGTTGTTGGCATTAATTTTTCTAAATATGCAACCGCATGAGAGCTTTCAATTGCCGGAATAATACCTTCTAATTTTGAAAGTCTTGCAAACGCTTGAACCGCTTCATCATCTGTAATCGGTTCATATTTAACCCTACCTGTTTCAAACAAATAGCAATGTTCAGGTCCACAACCTGGGTAATCTAAGCCCGCTGAAATTGAATATGATTCTTTTACGTTGTCGTTTTCATCAACTAGAACATATTGTTTAAAACCATTGAATAATTTGATTTTACCTGTATTTAAACTTGCCGCAGTTTTTTTAGAGTCAACACCTTCACCAGCTGCTTCTAGACCGATTAAGTTTACATCTTTGTCATCTAAAAATGCATAGAATGTGCCGATTGCATTGCTACCGCCACCGATACAAGCGAGCACGTAGTTTGGCAATCTGTTCTCTTTTTTCAAAATTTGTTCTTTGATTTCTGATCCAATAATTGATTGGAAAAATCTAACCATTTTTGGGTATGGGTGAGGTCCAACTGCTGAACCTAGTATATAAAATACGTCTCTGTGTCGTTCCCAATAGTTACTTGCAGCTTCACAAGCATCAGCCAAAGTTTTTGAGCCTGTATCAACACTATGAATTTTTGCACCCAAAAGTTTCATACGTTCAACATTCAAATATTGACGGTTAATATCTATTTCACCCATAAAGATTTCGCATTCCAAACCTAAAAGGGCTGCTACTGTTGCAGTTGCCACACCGTGTTGTCCTGCACCGGTTTCTGCAATAACTTTTTTTGCCCCCATTCTTTTTGCTAAAAGAGCTTGTCCTAAAACGTTATTAATTTTGTGTGCGCCTGTATGGTTCAAATCTTCACGTTTTAAGTAAATTTTACCTCTTCCATAGTGTTCTGTTAATCTTTTTGCAAAATATAAAGGAGTTGGACGTCCTGAATAATCCACCATTAAATCGTACAATTCTTTAATAAAACTTTCGTCATTGATAGCTTTTTCAAATTCTTCGTCCAATCTTGCTAAAATTGGTCTAAAATCTTCGCCTACATATGCTCCACCAAATTGTCCAAAGTAGCCGTTTTCATCTGGCATATTATATTTCGGTAATGATTTTACAAACATCTATTTATTCTCCTTTTGATATTCCTTCAAAAAATGTTGTCTAATTTCACTCATTGCTCTTATTGTCAAAACAATTGTTTGAATACTTTCATGCCAGCCAATAAACGCGCATGTTGGGTGAAGCATTTGAATTGGGTTATCAGGATAATCTCTACAAATTCTTGGTCTGTTTTCATAGCAAGAGCATTTGTTATCCTCTGTAACCTTGTCGCAGTGGTAGTAATAAACTTTTTCGCCTGATTCTTTGATTAAATCAACATACAATTTGAACTCTTTTTCTGCATCTTCCTCGTGCTCATAAGGTTTAAAGGTTGCAATAAATTCTTTTGCG
>CALAFU010000020.1 GCA_937891325.1 uncultured Candidatus Melainabacteria bacterium
TGATATTATTACAAGAAGGCTACAATATAACAATCATCCCCCCTGTTGTTAGGGCTGATTACATACGAGCATTGCAAGCTACAAATCACAACAATTTTGAACCGTTTATAAACTTTATATCTGAAATGGTATTAGAATCTCAAAAAGAATATTTGAGAATTATAAAAAGTTTAAATTAAGACTATATGTGTGGTAAATAACTAAAGCTAGAAAAACCTTAAAAAACTAGAGAAAGAATAAAACGAAGGTATAAAATAAAAGAGTGGCGCACGCTCGGATGAGCGTGCGCCTTATTATAAAGACCATTAGTATGTATATATCTTTATAAACTCTTATATTTTTTCAATATCTTCTGATTGAGCAGCTAAAGTATCAATCATTTTCTTTGCTGTTCTTACAGGGTTCATTGTTGCGTTACCTGCGATACAACCGCCTTCACAGCACATAACTTCTACCATATTACAGCCTTCACAACATTCGCCGTCTTTAGCAAATTTCTTCAATTCTTTGATTGTATCTTTGTTCAAGCCGTTAATTACGTGTGGTTTAATAGCTTCTTCATCTCTCAATGATTTTTTAACTGATTCAGCTACCCCACCTGAAAGACCAAAGTTTCTAGCTTGTTTTGAGCTTTCTTTAACGTATTTTGTTTCTTCACAGTCTTCAACCTTGATGTTTCTAGCTGTAAATAATGAACCTAATTCTTCAAAACTCATTACGTAGTTTACGTTTTCGTTATCATGACCTTCAGCTCTTTTTGCAACACAAGGGCTTAAGAATACTGTAATTGCATCTGGAATTTCTTTTTTAACAATTTCAGCTGTGTAATACAATGGAGTTTTTGTATCAGAAACATAAGGTTTGATTTCTGGTAAGTGTTTTTTAACAAATTGGTTATAACCTGCACAGCAAGAAGTTGTCATAAATTTGTCACCACGTTCCATTCTTTCAACAAATTCTTTAGCTTCGTTATTTGCTGTAATATCAGCACCTTGAGCAACTTCATAAACATCTGTAAAGCCAGCTTTTAGCATTGCTGTCTTAATTTGATAAATGCTACCGTTAAATTGACCAGCAATTGATGGAGCAATCATTGCAATAACTTTTTTGCCATCTTTAATTTGTTTTAAGATATCAATAATTTGACTCTTTTCGTGAACTGCACCGAATGGACAAGATGCAATACATCTACCACAGCTAATACATTTTTCAAAATCAATACTTGCATAACCTGTTTCGTCTTTAGAAATTGCGCCAACAGGACAAGCAGCTTCACAAGGAACAGTTGTTTGAACAATTGCACCATAAGGGCAAGCGCTCATACACATTTTACATTTTTTACATTTTTCTGGGTCAATGTGAGATTTTCCATCAACAATTGAAATTGCACCAAGCCTGCAAGCTGATTGGCAAGGTCTTGCAACACAGCCTTGACATAGGTCTGTAACATGAATTTGGCTAGTTACACAACCTTTACAAGCCTTCTGCAATACAGTCAAGTTTTTATCATTTAATTCAGTTCTTTCTAAAGCCTCTTTTGCATAAGTAGCTAATGATTTTCTTTCATCATCTTCTTCAATTTGGAAACCCAAACCTGCAATTGCTCTATCTTTAAGAATTGCTCTTTCTTTATAAATACAGCAACGATAAGGAACTTCAGCTCCTTTCGGACGCATATCATAAGGAATTAGTCTTGTATTTTCTGCAAAATCATCAGAGTCAAAAGCTTTGATAATATCTACTAAAATTTCTTTTTTTAAGTGAATTGCTTGACTGTTGTTATTCATTATTTCTCTATCCTTTATATATATTTTTACAAATCTTCTCTATTTGCTAGCCATATATTATATTCTGCCCCAAGCATAAAACTATTTCAAGCCATATATAGCATAAACTTTACAACTTGGCCGATAATTTATTCATTATCAATGTTATTGTGCGTAAATTGTAAGAAATTACCAATTAAGTTTTCATTCCAAACCTTGACATCACTCGGAACATCTAGAATACAAGGAACAAAGTTCCATATATATTTGATACCGCTATTTGCCAAATAAAGTGCTGTATCTTGCGCAAATTGGCGTGGAACTGTTAGAATAGCAATATCAACATTCAAACTATTAACCAAATTTTCAAGTTTGCTAATATGATAAACTTCTTTATTATTAATTTTAATACCGACTTTTAAAGGGTCGTTATCAAACATGGCAAGAATATTCAAACCGTAATTTGAAAAGCTATCATATTTTACAAGCGCAGAACCTAAATTACCTGCCCCAATGATAAACGCATCTTTTGGCTTTTGAAAACCTAAAGTTTGTTCAATCGCAAGTTTTAGTTCTTTAACATTGTAACCAACACGACATTTACCTGTGTTGTTCAAATATTTCATATCTTTTCTGACTTGAGAATTATCTATGTTTAAAAGTTCCGCAATCTTAGTGCTAGAGATAAATTCAGAAGCCTCATCTTTGTATTCATCTAAAATATAATGATATAAAGTTAAACGGTTTATAACCTTATCAGGTATGTTCATTAATAACCCCTTGTACTATTTTTAAAAATAGGCGCGGAATAACGTTGTTATTCCGCGCCCACTTGTTAATTTATAATTAAACTACTCCATTGAAAGCATCGATGTAGATTTGTTTAATATCTTTCATCAATGGATAAGCTGGGTTAGCACCTGTACATTGATCGTCGAATGCCAATTCAACTAATTCGTCAAGGTGTTCATTCCAATATTCTTTAGTGAAGCCAGTTTTTGTGATGAATTCTTCAATAGAATTTGGTAAATTGATAGCTTTCATTAATTTATCAATTGCTTTAATTAATAATTTAACTTTTTCGTCATCATTTTTACCGCCTAAGCCTAATTCATCAGCGATTTGACCATATTTAGCTTTCGCACAAGGATATTTGTATTGTGGGAAGATAGCTTGTTTGTGAGGTGCATCAGAAGCATTGTATTTAATTACTTGTCTGATTAACAATGCGTTAGCAACACCGTGTGGAACGTGGTACATAGCACCAAGTTTGTGAGCCATAGAGTGGCATAATCCTAAGAATGAGTTAGCAAATGCCATACCAGCGATTGTAGCTGCATAGTGCATTTTTTCTCTAGCGATAGGATCGTTAGCACCTTCGTTGTAGCTTCTTTCCAAGTATTTGAATACTAATTTAGATGCTTCTAAAGCATTTGAATTAGTGAAGTTTGTAGCCATACAAGAAACGTATGCTTCAATTGCGTGAACTAATGCGTCGATACCTGATGCAGAAGTTAAGCCTTTTGGCATACCGTCAACGAAGTTAGGGTCGATGATTGCCATATTTGGAGTTAAAGCATAATCAGCGATTGCGTATTTAACGTGAGTTTCGTCATCAGTAATGATAGCGAATGGAGTAACTTCAGAACCTGTACCTGATGTTGTAGGGATTGCAACCATTGTTGCTTTTTTACCTAATTCAGGTAATTGGCAGATTCTCTTTCTGATATCCATAAATCTCATAGAGATATCTTCGAATACTGTATCAGGTTGTTCATACATTAACCACATAATTTTAGCTGCGTCCATTGGAGAACCACCACCTAATGAAATGATTACATCAGGTTCAAATGGTTTCAAGATAGACATTGCTTGGTTAATTGTAGACAATGTTGGGTCTGGTTTAACATCGAAGAATACTTGGTGTTCAATACCGATTTCATCTAAAACGTTAGTAATCTTGTTAACTGCGCCTGAGTTGTATAAGAAACTATCTGTTACGATAAATGCACGTTTTTTACCTTGTAATTCTCTTAATGCTAAGTCAGTAGCACCTCTCTTGAAGTAGATTTTAGCTGGAGCCTTAAACCATAACATATTTTCTCTCCTTTCAGCAACAGTCTTGTAGTTTAATAAGTGTTCAACACCAACGTTACCAGAAACGGCGTTACCACCCCAAGAACCGCAACCTAAAGTTAATGATGGTTCTAATTTGAAGTTGAATAAGTCACCGATACCACCTTGAGATGATGGAGAGTTGATTAATACACGGCAAGTAGGCATTTTTTCAGCGTAAGCGTTAATTCTATCGCTTTTTCTTTCATCTGTATATAATACTGATGTGTGACCTGCACCGCCTTTGCTTACTAATTCGTAAGCCATTTCAGCTGCTTGTTCATAGTTTTTAGCTTTGTACATAGCTAAGATTGGAGATAATTTTTCTCTTGAGAATGGGTCATTCCAATCTACTTCTGGTCTTTCAACTAAAAGGATTTTAGCATCTTCTGGAGTTTTGAAACCAGATAATTCAGCAATTTTGTGTGCTGATTGACCAACGATTGCAGGGTGAGCAGTACCTCTAGCAGGATCGATGAATGGTAAGTCTACCATTTTCTTTTGTTCTGCTTTGTTTACAAGGTAAGCACCTCTGTATAAGAATTCTTTTTTAACTTCTTCGTAAACATCTTCAACAACTACAACTGATTGTTCAGATGCACAAATCATACCGTTGTCGAATGTTTTTGACATAAGGATTGAAGATACAGCCATTTTAATATCAGCTGTTTCATCAATAACTGCAGATGTATTACCAGGACCTACACCTAAAGCTGGATTACCAGATGAGTAAGCAGCTTTAACCATACCAGGACCACCTGTTGCTAAGATACAATCGATTTTAGGGTGTTTCATCAAAGCGCTTGATAATTCAATTGATGGAACATCAATCCAACCGATGATATCTCTTGGAGCACCAGCTTTAACTGCAGCATCTAAAACTAATTTAGCAGCTGCGATTGTTGATTTAGTTGCTCTTGGGTGAGGTGAGAAGATAATTGCGTTTCTTGTTTTTAAAGCAATTAAAGATTTGAAGATCGCTGTTGAAGTTGGGTTTGTTGTTGGGATGATACCAGCTAAAACACCTAAAGGTTCAGCAACAATTTTTGTACCGTTTGCTTTATCTTCTTTGATAATACCGCAAGTTTTAACATTTTTGTGTTTGTTATAAATGTATTCAGAAGCGAAGTGGTTTTTAATAATTTTATCTTCTAAAACACCCATACCTGTTTCTTCAATAGCCATACGAGCTAGAGGGATACGAGCTTTGTCAGCTGCTGTTGCTGCTGCTTTAAAGATTTTATCCACTTGTTCTTGAGAGAAGTGTGAATATTCTTCTTGTGCTTTGTGAACTCTGTCAATCAAAGCTTCGAATGATTCAACGCTATCTACTAAATTAGAAGCATTGTATGCTTTTTCTAATTTTTCAACACCATTTTGTTTGTTAGAAGCCTTTTTTGTAGAAGCCTTCTTTGTTGTTGTTTTTGGCATTTTTTTATTTCTCCTTTTTTCAATCGTGATAGATTTCCTTATTCAAAAGTATAAAATAACATTAAGTGTTTTGTCAACCCTTAATAATTTACCGATTTTACAATGCGTAACAATGTGAATTTTGTCACGATTAAAATTTAAATCGTGACATTTTATCACTATTTATTATTTTTAATTCTTTTTGCTAAGTATAAAAATGGGGTGTCTAAAATTGCAATAAGTATCTTTATTAAATATGTTGTAATAAATAATTGGAACACAACCTCTTTTGAGAATACACCAGCAAATCCAATGTATGTGAACATTGCAGTATCAAATAATTGACTCAAACATGTTGCACCATTATTTCTAACCCATAAAAATTTATCTGAAGGTAAAATGTTTCTAATAAATTTATAAAGATAAACGTCCATCATATTAGAAACAAAATACGCAGACATACTTGCAAAACAAATTCGAGGAGTTATTGTAAACAGCGTTTTCATTGCTTCTCCAGCGAAATCTGCTTCGTTCGAAATGTAGTGTAAATCGATTTGTGTAATTATTGTAAACATCAATAGTGCAAAAAATCCCAAATAAACACTTTTTTGAGCTTCTTCAACACCATATTTTTCGTTCAAAATATCGGTCGCTAAAAAGATTGAGCCGTAAGTTACATTACCCAAAGTTAATGCCATTCCAAAAATATCAACGCACTTTAATACTTCAACATTTGCCACAATTGTTGCTAGTGCAATCCAAGCAAATACGCCCATTTTACCGAAAAATTTGTATGCAAAAATTACGCCTGCAAAGTTTACAATAATTGTTATAAAAAATAATGCTTCGTTCATTAGTTATTCCTTGCCTCTAAAATCTTTTCTATTTCATCAAAATCTGTTGGCTCATCAATATCAATTGATTGATTTACAACATATACCATTGGATTTTTACCAATAAAGTCGTTAACCTCACGCATAACCTTAGTTTCGCAAATATACGCAGAGCCTGTTTCACGATACATCGGATAATGTCTGTGTTCATCTTGTCTACGCGGTCTTGTTCGTGAATCGTACAAGGGTTCAAATTTTTCAGTATTTGGAATTTGTCGCCACAAAGAGTGAGTAGTACCAATATCTAGAACCGCAAAAACTGAATCATGTCCCTTTTTCAAATTTTTAAAATAACATTCAATAACTTTGTCCAAACGTTTTGAATCTCTTAAAGGACAAGTTGGTTGCAATAAAACAACTGCATCAGGTTCATAGCCTTCTTTCTCCTTTAAATAATCAAGAACATGAATCATTACAGGAATTGTCATTGTTGTATCTTGTGCCAATTCCATAGGTCTGTCTATAACCTCGCAACCATATTCTTGAGCGACTTTTTTAACGTTTTCAGCTTCTGTTGACAAAACTGTCCTTGTCACATATTTAGAATTTTGTCCCGCCTCTATTGAATAATAAATTAAAGGTTTTCCAGCTAACATTTTTACATTTTTATTTGGAATACCTTTTGAACCGCCACGAGCAGGGATTATCGCTAAAATTTCCATTCTTAATTTCCTTAAAAGTTTTTCATTAATTCTATAAGTTTTTTATGCATTTCAACATTATGAACGCGCAAATAATCAACATTTCTTTCAATTGCCAACGAACTTAGAGCTGTTGTGTAAATATCTTTAACCTCGTTTGATTCATTTGCCATATCAAGCAAAGATTTTCTCGAAATTCCAAGCATAATCTCACAACCAAGCGACTTAAATTCTTCAATTCGTCTTATTAATTCAAAATTGTGCGCTCTTGTTTTACCAAAACCAATACCTACATCAATTATAATGTTATCCTTGCTAATTCCTTTTGCTTCAGCCATTTCGATTTTGTTTTTAAGAGCTAAGTAAATTTCATCAACAACATTTTCGTAAGTTGGTTTGACCTGCATATTTTCCGGATTACCTTGAGAATGTTGAATTACAACCTTTTTGCCAGAATTAGCAACAACATCAATCATTTTTTCGTCATAATCAAATCCAGAAACATCATTGATTATAGACACGCCTAAATCTATTGTTTTTTGCGCAACTTCGCTTGAACGAGTGTCAATGCTAATTGGAATATTTATATTATTTTTATGAATATACAATAATATCGGCTCAATTTTTTCTAATTGGTCTTTCGCACTGACAGCTTGTGAAAAAGGTTTAGTACTTTCTGCGCCAATATCAATTACGTCTGCACCGTCATCAATCAATTTATGCAAATGACCTATTGCATTATTGAAATCGTAAAATTCACCACCATCAGAGAAGGAATTTTTTGTCACATTCAAAATTCCTACTAATTTTGGCATAACTTTTGGTTCAGATTTTGTCATTTTGTCTAAAATATCTGCCAATTTTTTCATAGAAAATGGTTGATATCTTAATTTGTCTGCAATCTTTGAAAGTTGTGAAACACTTCCGCCTAAAATGCAATCTGTTTTTTCAACTTGAGCTGTCAAAATATCTCTATGAAC
>CALAFU010000021.1 GCA_937891325.1 uncultured Candidatus Melainabacteria bacterium
GTTCCTGTAGAATCTTTAGTTGGTATATTGGAAGAGTTTAGAAGTTTGTTCCAAGCTAGCCGTTACCTTGCAAAAGGTGGTAAAGATTACGCAAAACAAGTTCTAGAATTGACTTATGGCCCAGAACAAGCAAAAAGAATTATGGCAAGGTTGGAAGCTATGATGAATGCTAATCCTTTTCAGTTCTTTAACGAAGCTGATCCTGTTCAATTGGCAACCTCTTTCCAAAATGAAAATCCACAACTTATCGCGTTAATTTTAGCATATTTGCAACCAGCTCAATCAGCAAGGGTTTTGAATAACTTGACACCAGAAGTTCAAGCACAAGTTGCAATAAAGATTGCGGATATGGATACGACAAACCCTGAAATTCTTGCCGATATTGAAAAAATTGTAGAGACTAAGTTCTCATCAGTAATGGTTCAAGACTTCTCTCAAGCAGGTGGTATCGATACATTAGCAAGTATCTTGAACCGTGCGGATAGACAAACTGAACGTAACGTTCTTGAATTGTTAGAAATTGAAAATCCAACTCTTGCAGACGAAGTAAGAGAATTGATGTTCGTATTTGAAGATATTCTTACTCTTGATGATAGAACAATTCAACGTGTATTACGTGAAGTTAATACAAAAGATTTGGCATTGTCACTTAAAGGTACAAAAGAAGAAGTTAGAGAAAAAATCTTCAAAAACATGTCAGAACGTGCACAAAAAATGTTACGCGACGATATGGAATACTTAGGACCTGTACGTGCAAAAGAAGTTCAAGATGTTCAAGCCTCAATTTGTGCTACTATTAAGGCTCTAGAAGCTGCTGGCGAAATTGTAATTGAACGTGATCCAGGTGAGGAAGAATTCATTGACTAGGATTAAAGCATCAGAAATTCAAATGGGTTCAAACTTTGTTATGCCTATTGATAATCCTTATAAAGAGATTGAAACAAGGGCAGAACAGATTATTAAGACTGCTGAAATGCAAAAACAGCAGTTAATTCAAGCTGGTCAAAAACAGGCGAACGAGATTATCGCACAAGCTCAACAACTTGTAGAACAAGCAAAACAAGAGTGTGCGAACCTAATTGAAGCAGCAAAAAATGAAGCGACAACAGAAGGACTTCAAATTCGAGAAATGGCTCAAAAAGAAGGCTATGATGCAGGTTATAAACAAGGCTTTGAAGAAGGTACAAATTCTTTAGAAGAAAAATTTAAGGCTTTGGACTTGTTTGCACAATCTCAATATGATGTAAAACACAATATAATTAAATCTGCTGAATTGGATATTGTTGACTTGGTTTTGGCGATTGCTAGAAAAGTTTGCAAAAAATCTTTAGATGACGATACTGAAATCTTGAAAAACATTACAGTTGATGCGATTAAACAATTGAAGGATAAAGAAAGCATTACAATTACAATTAGTCCAGAGTTGGCTGAAAAGATTTATTCAATTTCTGATAAATTGAAGGAAGAAGTTCCAAAATTAAACTCTATCAGAATTATTGAAGATGCAAATGTTTCTGCTGACGGCACAATTGTTGAAACTCCGCTTTCTCGTGTTGATTCACGCTTGAAAACTCAAATTGATCAAATTGCTGAAAAGATGATGTCAGAACATTATTCGACTATTGAAGACGATGTTACTGAAAATAATGACGATATTGTTGATGTAGGCTCAACTCAAGAACTAATTGAAAATAAAGAGTTTTCAGAAGAAGAATTAACTCCACCACCTTTGAGCGAAACTATTGAACATATTCAACAAGAAAACGCACCACAAAATGCGGAAAACACACCTAAAAATGAGGGTTTGAACAATGGCAATAACGTTCAATAAAGACAAGTTTTTAGGTTCAATTGATGATGTAAAAACGATTAAAGAAATTGGCAAGGTTACTGAAATTACAGGCTTGATTATTGAAACAGATGGGCCTGAATCTAGTATTGGTGACTTGTGCTATATTTATAAGAAAAATTCTGAAAATCCAATATGGGCAGAGGTTGTAGGCTTTAAAGAAAACAAAATTCTTTTAATGCCACTTGGCTCAATGGACGGGGTTCAACCGGGGGCTTTTGTGCTTAATACAGGCGAACCAATGAAGATTAAAGTTGGAAATCAGCTTTTGGGCAGAGTTTTGGACGGTTTAGGCAATCCAATTGACTCGTTAGGCGAAATTTCTTCTCAATGCTATGTTTCAACTTCCGCAAAACCGATTAACCCTTTAAAACGTGCAAGAATTGATTCTCCTCTATCTTTGGGAATTAAATCTGTTGACGGATTTATTACCGTTGGTAAAGGTCAAAGAATGGGTATTTTCGCAGGTTCCGGTGTGGGTAAAAGTACTACAATGGCGATGATGGCGAAAAACACATCGGCAGATATCAACGTTATTGCGCTAATCGGGGAACGTGGACGTGAGGTTCGTGAATTCATTGAAAAGAACTTAGGTCCAGAAGGTATGAAACGTACGGTTGTTGTTGCTGCAACTTCAGAACAACCTGACTTGGTAAAAATAAAAGCTGCTTTCGTTGCAACTTCTATCGCAGAATATTTCCGTGATCAAGGTCGTGACGTATTGTTTATGTTAGATTCCGTAACTCGTATTGCAATGGCTCAACGTGTTGTAGGGCTTAGTGCGGGTGAACCACCTGCAATGAAAGGTTATACACCAAGCGTGTTTGCGATTATGCCACAATTGATGGAACGTGCTGGTTGTAATGATAAAGGCTCAATTACGGCTCTTTATACCGTTTTGGTAGAGGGTGATGACTTTAATGAACCAATTTCAGATACAGCTAGAAGTATCTTAGACGGTCACATTATGCTTTCTCGTGACTTGGCTCACCGTAACCACTATCCTGCTGTTGACGTTTTGCAATCAATCAGCCGTGTTATGGGGGATGTTACAACAAAAGAACATAGAGATGCTGCCGCAAAGGTTCGTAGCTGGCTTGCAGTTTATAAAAAGAACGAAGATTTGATTAATATTGGCGCTTATGTAAAAGGCTCAGACCCTGCATGTGATGAGGCGATTAGACGTATGAACTCAATAAATGGATTCTTATGCCAAAGTACAGCCGATAAATTTGAATATGATAAGATTGTCGAAGAATTGATTAAACTGTCAAAATAGACTATTTTTGAACTTTTTCTTCTTCTTCTTTTTTAATCATATCTTGTAGCATATTTTTTGCTACTTCAAGCTGTGCATCATGATTTTTCTTTAAGTCTTGTTGAGTAAGCGCAATTTGAACATCTGGTGCAATACCTTTTTTGTTGATATCACTGCCGTTTGGAGTTAAATATTTTGCAATTGTAAGGTTCATACCTGTTTCGTTAGGTAATGTTAGCACTTCTTGAACCATTCCCTTGCCGTAAGTTGTTGTGCCTACTAGTTTTGCCTTGTGGTAATCCTTTAAAGCGCCTGATAAAATTTCACTTGCGCTTGCGCTAGATTTGTCGATTAAAACTACCATCGGCTTTTCAACTGTGTAATCAACGTTTTGAGCTGTCATATTGCGTTTGTAACCGTTTCTGCCAACGATGCTTACAATGTTACCTTGAGGAATGAACAAATTAGCGATAAATACTGCGTTTGGAAGTAATCCACCAGGGTTTCCTCTTAAATCAAGGATTAAACCTTTAGTTTTATCTGTTTTTTCTAAGGCATCTAAAAACTCGTTTGTTGTTGAAAGACCAATGAAACTTAAAATTTGAATGTAGCCAATGTTCTTGTCAACAGAGCTTTTTACTGTTTTAATCTTAATTTCTTTACGCTTGATATTTTTAATTATTTTTTTGTTGTCTCTTAAAATTGTAACTTCAACAACGCTATTTTCAGGTCCTCTAACAAGTCCGGCAACGTCGGAAATTGACATACCGCTAACTTCTTTTTTGTTTACTGCAAAAATAACATCATACGCTTTGATACCTGCATTGCTTGCTGGAGTACCTTCAATTACGTTGAAAACAGTTATTTTACCTGAATTAGAGAAAATATTAACCCCAATACCTGTGATTTTAGAGTCAATTGAGGTGTTAAGCTCTGCAAATTCAGTCTTTGACATAAATTTTGAATAAGGGTCGTTTAGACTTTCAAGCATAGTGTTGATTGCAACATAAGCATCTTCGTCAGTCTTGATTTTACCTTGATAATGCGCTTTCCAACGATACCAATCTTGTTCATTCATGTTTGTATCGTAATAATTATTTTTGATAACCTTCCAAGCCTTGTTGAAGAGTTTTTGAGAATCAATGTATTCAGTATTTACGTTAGTCTGCAAACCAACAGGGCTAGAGGCTAATTTTAAATACATATTGCGAAGCAAGTTGTTAAAAACTAACAACGCTACAACCAAAATTATGAAAATGATGAAGTGTTTTTTGTTCATAGCATAATTTAACACCAACGGATAAATTTAATCAATAGGTAATGTAGTGTTGTTGATGATGAGTTTTAATTTTATTGTGTTTTTGAGGTTACATATTACATCGGGGAATTTTTGAGATTCTGAAACAAGTTCAGAATTGTATATGTCAAGTAATTCGATGACAAAATTACTCGT
>CALAFU010000022.1 GCA_937891325.1 uncultured Candidatus Melainabacteria bacterium
AGCCAAGAATAATTGAGAAACTGAAGTACGAACATTCATTGCTTCATCTTCATTAACTTCTTTGCCCATCATTTGATTGTCATTGAAGTGTTTAACAATTTCTTCTTTAGAAGGAACAATTTTTGCAACTTGTTCTTCTGAGAATTTTTGAGCTAAAACTTTTTTAGAACCGTTTGAAATTTTTTCAGCTAAGTTTTCGTTTACTAAAGATTTACCGTTCATCAAGATATTTTGCATATCTTCTTTAACGCCTTCTTCAGTAACAGGGTCTAAGCCTTTTGCTAATCTGCTTGAAATTTTTTCAACTAATTTGTTATCTAAAGTTTTGCCTTTGTTTTCTTCAAAGATTTTGTCTAAATCTTTTTGCATGTTTTGATTTGCAGAAGTCATACGTTTTTGAGATTCTGCATCAAAGTTTTGTAATAATTTGTCAGCTTTTTGGTTATTAACTTTGTCTAAAGCTGGGTCAATAACTTTTTCTGCTTTGTTACAAGCTAATGCAGAGAATACAGCAGAAGCAATACCAGCAGTTAACATCCATAAAGTGTTATTTTTTGTAGCGATTTTTGTCATATTTGATTTTGTTAAATCATTTCTGTCTTGAGCATTTTTATCTACGCCCATTTTATCGCCGATTTTTTGTAATTGTTCGTTTGAATATACATCCCAAGGTTGGTATTGAGCATCTTGGAAGAATGGTTTCTTACGTCCGAAGCTATCTTCATATTCTTGAGTTGGGTCAAAACCGTGAATAGCTTTTGCAGGAGCACCAATAGCTAATTTAGGCCATAATTTCATAGCTCCAAAGAATGTTGCTAAACCTACAAATTCCATTAATTTTGTTTTTGGAGTAGCTTTTTGAGTTGCTAAATAACCAGCTAATGCAACAGCACCAACTTTCATACCAACATCGTTTAATTTACCTAATTCGTGGTCATTTGCCTTACCTGTTAAACCATGTTTTAAAGCATTAAAGTTGTATTTTGTATCTTTTACATTTGGGAAAATTGATGAAGAAACTAATTTACCTTTAGCTTCTTGAGGTTTAATGTATTGTTGAGTTTTAATTCCGTTAGTTGCGGTAATTGTCATCTTAGTCCACCACAACCTTTCTGTTTAAATCAAACACGTTCTTATCTTCCAAATTTGCCGACTTTCTTGCACTTATTACAGTGTTTGCAACACCGATTACAGTTGCTGCAACAGCTGCACCAATTAATGCTTTACCTGCATATTTTTGAACTTTTGTAGGGTTTGCACCGCCTGTCCATAAGTCTTTTGCAGCTTTTACCAAGTTGTTTCCGAATGAACGAGCCATATTTGCAGCTTTTTGTACGCCTTTACCTTTTGTAGCTGAAACAAAGAAATTATCCCAAGGTTTTTGAACTGCCAAACCTACGCCTGTTGCTGCCCATAAGTATGAAGAAATACTTTTAGCAGTGTTAGAACGTACGATAATATCTTTAATTCTTGGTTTTACTTCTTTATCAGAAGATGCTAAGTTTTCGCCTAAGCCTAATTTCTTAGCAACTTTGTCATAATAAACATTTCTATCTTCGTTAGTTTTTCCGTATAACAAGTCATAACGAGGGAATTCTACACTTTCAAATACTTTGTGGTATTCGATTGATTTAGTATTTTTATCGCCTTCAAATTTAGGGAAGCCTTCAACAACCTTAGCATAAGGCATTTCAGTATCTACGCCTGTCATTGCTTTCACAGGAACATTAACTAATGATTTTGAAGCCTCTTTAGCAACACCATACATAGCAACACCTAAAGCCATCTTCTTACCGATTTGACCAGCCTTAGAGTTTGCGAACGGTGTAAAATGTTTGTTAGCTAAGTTAAAAACAGCCATTAATGCAGCACTACCCATTAAATATGGCACAGTACCCATTGTTAAAAATTCATAGAAATTAGCGTTTCTATCGCCTTTCAAACCTTTTGCAGGATAAGTTGTAAATGCTTTTGTTAACTTATCAGCTTGAATAGTAGCTCTTGTCTTAAAATTATTTTCAAGCAAAGTATCTTTTGCATACTTTAGCTTTTTCGGCTCTTGTTCTTTTTTTGAGGTAAAGCCTTGTTGAATTTGAGGCATTACA
>CALAFU010000023.1 GCA_937891325.1 uncultured Candidatus Melainabacteria bacterium
AAAAGTTGTTAACGATATGTACGGCTATGAATGGGGCGACGTTTTATTGAAAAACTTCGCTGATAAATTAAAAGCTATGATTAGAAAAGAAGATGTTTTGACTCGTTATGGTGATGAAGAATTTATCGTAATCCTTCCAAACACTTCTGAAGATAACGCTTTCTTATTCGCAGAACGTTTCAGACGTAACATTGAAAAAATGGAATTCATTCCAGCAGGTGAAGAAGAAAGACACCCAATCACAGTTTCAGGCGGTATCTCTACATATCCTTGTTTAGCTAACGTTGAAGAAGATGCTAACACAGTTATCAGATATGCAGAACACGCTCTATATAACGCTAAAAAACGTGGTAAAAACAAAATCGTTCAATTCTCTCAAATTAACTTAGAATTCTAGGATTTTGAAAAGATAAATTTTTAAATGCGGTCGGTGATGAAATCACCGACCGCATTTTATGTTCTTATAAATTATTTGTGTCAGACATTGCCCGACCTACACCACTCTTGGATAAAATATTTTGTTGGGGTAGAAACCCCAACCTACACTACTCTATGCCTCTAGGCATCTATAACTTCGCATTTATATTCAGGGTGTTCTTTTAGTTTTTCTTCAATTTCATCAAATGTCAAAAGACCTTCTGAAGCACCAAAGTTTGAAACAACTGAACTTGAGTTTACTGAACCATACATTAAGGCTTTGCAAATATCTGCATTTCTTGCATGAAGTGTTGCACAAAGAGTTGATGCGAAAGCATCACCAGCGCCAAGTGTTGAAACTACTTTGCTTGGGAATATTGGCGCTATATAAATTTTGTCGTTTGCATAAGCATAAGCACCCTTGTTACCGTCTGTAATTACAACCAATTGGTAATCTTTAACCTTTAATTTTTTCAACATTTTAACAACATCTGGGTGAACTTTTTCTTTTGAGAAATCTTCTTCAGATGTATTAGGTCGAACCACAATGCCTGTACACATTTGAGCTTCTTCCTTGTTCATAACAACGATGTGAGCGTTTTCCAAAATGTGTTTCATATAGTCAAAACCTTTTTTAAGGCTTGAAGAACCAGCGTTTACACAGATTTTCACATCGTTTTCATGCGCAAATTTTACGATTGGTTCTAAAATCTTTGTTGATTTGCCGTTCAAAGGTGCTAAGTATAAGAATTTAGCCTGTTTAATTGCATCAAAATCAATATCTTCTTTTTTAATTTCACCATTTCCACCACGGTGAGCCAAAACGGTTCTATCACCTTGGAAACTTACCAAAATTACAGAAAAGCCGGTTGAAGTTTTTGAAGTTTGAACAATATGTGACAAGTCTAAATTTTTGTCTTTCAAGTAGTTCATAATTCCATGTGCATAAAAATCTTCACCACATTTGAAAATTGCAGATGTGTTATAACCCAAGTTAGCAAAATTTATAGCAGTATTCACACCACCACCGCCAACTTTTGTATCAAAATCAGTAATATCAATTTTTGAGCCATATCTATAACTCATGAATTCTGATTTTTTGTCAGTCGAACTTACTGATACAATATTTGCCTCATCACATTTTACAAAAACATCAATTGTAGCACTACCAATAGTCACAATGTTAAACATTTTGCACCTCGATTTATTTAATTATTTGATTATTCTTGCTGGGTAATTATGCTTTAAAAGTTCATTAGCAAGTGATTGAGCTTTTGCTTCTGATGAAAATGAACCTACTTGAAGCGTATATGTTCCTTGAATATTTTTTACAAATGGAGTTACACCCAAACCAGCCTCTTGCAAAATTGACTGAGCAACTTTTGCCTGGTCTATCGAAGAATAACTACCAACAACTACCTTTATTACAGGATTGTAAGCTGTTGGAATTTCAACAGGTTTTGGTGGAGTTGTTGTAACTGTTTTGTGTTCTTGAGTTTGTTGAACCTCTTGAGTTACTTGTTTTACTTCTTGTTTAACCTTTTTAACAGGAATTTTAACTTTTTCTTCTAAAGTTTTATCAAAATATTCATCTTCGTCGTCTTCTTCAAACTTGTTTCTAGCTTCTTCAACTTTTTTAGCCATAATGTTTGTATCTTCTGATTGGATAGCTCTTAATCTATTGTCAATGAAGCCTTTTACACCCAATCCAGATTCTTTTGCATCTACAGCTGAATCTTCACCTATTGAAACATCTACATTTGGAGTAATTCTACGTGCTGCACCAATAAAGAAAACTAACATGATTAAAAATGTAGTTGTGAATACAGTCAAAATATTTTGTGCTGTCACATCTTTATTTTTCTTATATCTTTTATAGCTTTGATATTCTTGTGGTTCTTGTTTTCTAGTCATAAAATTAAATCCTTTTCATTAACATAATTATTCTATCTAAAACAATATTAAAAGTCTATATTACTCCTTTAATAGTCTATAAGCCAATAAAACGATAAGTTCATTTATAATCAAAATGACATTTTAATCATAGTTCGACTTAACGACTTAGCTCTTATAGTCTTAAAACTTTTAATGTAAACAAATGTAACAAAACAAGCTGA
>CALAFU010000024.1 GCA_937891325.1 uncultured Candidatus Melainabacteria bacterium
ATGTTTTGAGCATGTTGTTAAGTTTTGTTAAGATAATATATACTCGGTTATATATATCTTGGGATAATTTACAATGAAGGCGCGGGTTTCAGCTGAAACCCGCGCCGCTACATGGTTTTAGTAAATTTATAAAATTAATTATTTGTTATCGTGAGTTGACATCAAAACTTTGTCAATCAAACCATATTCCATAGCTTCTTGAGCTGATAAGTAGTGGTCACGTTCGCAATCTTCAACTACTTTTTCAACTTTTTGACCAGAATTTTCTGCAATGATTGTTGTTAACATCTTTTTCATACGTAAGATTTCTTTTGCTTCTAATTCAATATCTGTTGCTTGACCTTGAGCACCGCCTAAAGGTTGGTGAATCATAATTCTTGCGCTTGGCAAAGCCATTCTCTTACCTTTTGTACCAGAGCAAAGCAAGAAGGCACCCATTGATGCAGCTTCACCAATACAAATTGTTTGAACATCTGCTTTAATCAATTGCATTGTATCATAAATTGCCATACCAGCAGTAATTACACCACCTGGGCTGTTGATGTATAACATGATATCTTTTTCAGGGTTTTCGCTGTCTAATAACAACATTTGCGCAACGATTGAATTTGCTAATTCATCATCGATTTCATCACCTAAGAAAATAATTCTTTCTCTTAAAAGTCTTGAAAAGATATCAAAAGAACGTTCCCCTCTTGAAGATGCTTCAATAACTGTTGGAACGTAGCTTAGGATTTTATTTCTTGTTGTGCTTTCCATTTTATCTCCTTTGTTTATATATTTATCATACTATAAATATATAAAAATCAAATTTTTAATAAAAATAAAAGAGAGCTTTCGCCCTCTTAAATTATTTGTTCATTAATGTATTAATCTTTTCTGTAACTAATGTTTGTGCGTTTGTGAAAAATTCCGCATAATCAAAAGTTTTAATCGCTTCAAGAATTTCGTTACCCTTTTCGATAAAGAATTCTTTGTTTAACTTTACTGAGTTCATTTCTCTATCGTAATTTCTCTTTAATGGAACATAGAAATCAGCTAACCCACCGCCCATTTCAACAACATCGTCAAATGGAACAGAAGTTACATCAACCTCTTTGTTTCTTAATTCTGTAATTAAATTTTCAAATCTTTCGTCCACCAAAACTCTGTTTGGACCTACAACAATGATGCTTGAAGCATATTGTTTTGCATCTTCTGGATTTACATCAATAAAATCCCAATTAGCTAGAGGTTTTGGCATTTCGCTCGTAATTGCGCTTGGAACTCTTACTGCTAATTTTGGTCTAATCAAAGTTAAAACATCGTCTAAGTGAACAAAACCGTTGATATCAATGCTGTAAACTTTATAGTTAGGACCTAAAACAGATTGCAACCATCTTACACCGGTTGAACTTGTACCACGAGCAGAGTGACCTACATAAACATTATGTCCGTCAACCAAAACATCATTACCTTCAATGTACAACGATTTTTCAGGAAATGTAGGTGAAGGAATTGGAGCTGCCACATATCTGATTGTAGGGTCTTCTTTTACATAAGGTTTTAAGATACGTCTTACAATAAATCTATTTTTATCATTCATTGGTGCGCGAGTTGCACATTCAATAACGTTGTTACCGATTACAACAAATGAATTTTTAGGAAACAAGAAATTGTTACCTTGTTGAACGTATTTCATATATTGCAATTCAGCTGCATCAAGAACTTCTGGATTTAATCTTTGAACATTAACATTTTTGCCTTTTAATTCTCTTGCAATATCATCTGATTGCTTTGAAATACCAGAATATAATGCTGGGTTAACTTGTTGAATTGGTTTACCTGCATCTTTTTTCATTTGAGCCTCGTTTTTCACAATGTAGCCGTAACCAAGAATTGACTTGTGAATTGACGGTACAGTTAGCATTTTTTGAGAACCTAAAACAACTGTGTCTAAAGTATCCCATTCGTGTTCAACATAAACTTTAGAGTCTCTATTCACTGTTTTTGTAGGCACTAGCATAAAACCAATAATCAAAAATGCAAGAACAAAAGCAATAATATTAATAAATTTTCTCATACCTTATCCTTAATAAAAAATCAAAGGAGTACTAAATAGTACTCCTTTGCGTTATATTCTATTGTTTCAAGAATGTTTCGTAGTTTCTAGCCAACAAGTGAGAGCGAACTTGGTTAATCAAATCTAAAGCAACCCCAACCATGATGATTAGAGATGTAGCTCCGATACCTTGCAAGGTCTTGATGCCTGTTGCATAAGATGCAACAGATGGAACTAATGCAATCAAACCAAGTGCAATAGCACCGATGAAGGTTGTCTTGCTTAAGATTTTATCCAACGCTTCTGCTGTTGGTTTACCAGGTTTAATCCCTGGAATTGAAGAACCGTATTTTTTCAAATTAGTTGCAATATCTTTAGGTTGCATATTCGGCATAATTGATGCATAGAAGAATGTCAACGCAAAGATTAACAAGAAATAAATAATGTAATACGGAATTCCGTCTGGACTTAAGAATTGAGTCAAGCCCATAACTGAGTTTTTAATCCAACCAGCTGGTAAGTTAGCTTGACCAACTAAACTTAAAGCTGTTGTTGGGAATAACAAAATCGCTATAGCGAAGATAATCGGCATAACACCACCTGGGTTAAGTTTGAACGGAATGAAAGTATTCACACCGCCATAAACCTTGTTACCAACCTGGCGTTTTGGATTGATGATAGTAACTTTTCTTACTGCTTCTTGCATAATAACGATTACAACCATTGTTGCGAAGAAGATAAGAAGTAACATAAATAAGCCGAAGCCTAAAGATGAGTCTCTAGCTACCATTTGAGCAGTTCGTGATGAATAAATTGGGATACCAGAAATGATACCAACAAAGATAATCAACGAACCGCCGTTACCGATACCTTTTTCTGTAATAAGTTCAGAAAGCCACATTACAAGAACTGAACCAGCTGTAAGAACAGCAACTGAACTAATATAGAACATAATCGGATTTATACCTGGAAGAATAGCTCCTGGTAAGTGATTCATGTACACCATAAAGATTACGGCTTGGAACGCAGCCAAGATTACTGTAAAAATTCTAGTGTATTGAGATAATTTTCTGCGACCTGCTTCGCCTTCTTCTTTTTGAAGTTTTTCTAAAGAAGGGATAACAACAGCCATCAATTGGATAATGATAGATGCTGTGATAAAAGGTCCGATACCTAAAGCAAAGATAGAAACTTTACCTAAAGCACCACCAGAAAATAAATCTAAGAATCCGATTAAATTATTGCCACTAGCGATATTTGAGAATATAGCGTTATTTATACCGAACACAGGCATTTGAACGCCAAAACGGAAGGCTGCAATCATTAAAACAGTAAATATAATTTTACTTTTTAAGCCTGAAGCGTTCCACATTGACATTAAGTCAGCAGATGTCGGCATTCTCATTTTACCTTGTTGCATAATTAAACTAATTCAACCTTTCCGCCTGCAGCTTCTATTTTTTCTCTAGCTGATGGAGTTACATAAGTAGCTTTTACAGTAACTTTTCTTTTAATTTCGCCGTTACCCATAACTCTTAAACCTTGAGTTGAAGGGTGAGCTTTTTTAGCTTCTTTCAATGATTCTAAAGAGATTTCATCTAAAGATAATCTTTCGATAGCGCTAACATTGATTTCAGCGTATTTAATTTGGTTGATTAATTTAAAGCCTTTTAATTTAGGCATTTGTCTGTATGATGGCATTTGACCACCTTCAAAACCTCTTTTAGAGCTTCTACCAGCACGTTGACCTTCACCATTAGCACCACGGCAAGATGTTTTACCATGACCTGATGCACGACCACGTCCGAATCTTTTTGATTTTTTTGTAGAACCTTCTGCAGGTCTTAAATCTTCTAATGTAATCATAATTATTTATCCTTCTTTCTAAATTATTCTACAACTTTAACTAAGTGAGATACTTTGTTAACCATACCCATAATTGTTGCGCTTGGAGCGTGTTCAACAACTTGGTTCATTTTGCGTAAGCCTAATGCTGCAACTACTTTTCTTTGAGCAGGAGAAGCACCGATTAAGCTACCAACTAATTTAATTTGTACTTTTTTTGTTTCTGTTTTAGCCATTTTTATAATCCTTTTTTACAATAATCAAAGTAATAACGAAATTAGACAGGTTACTAATTTAATAATTCTGCCATAGTCAAGCCACGTTTTTTAGCAACGTCTGAGAATGGAGTCAATTTTTGTAAAGCGTCTAAAGTTGCATTTGCTGCGTTAAGAGGTGATTTAGAACCTTGAGATTTTGATAAGATATTTTCAATACCAGCAAGTTCTAATACTGAACGAACAGCACCACCAGCGATAATACCTGTACCTTGAGCAGCAGGTCTTAACATAACTGCACCAGCGCCTGAAACACCTTTAATTGGGTGTGGAATAGTTGTTTTGAAAATTGGAACATTGATTAAGTTTTTACGTCCGTCAGCGATAGCTTTTTGGATAGCGATAATAACTTCAGCTGCTTTAGCACAACCTACGCCAACTTGACCTTTTTGGTTACCAACGATAACAACAGCACGGAAGCTTAATTTTTTACCACCTTTAACTACTTTTGTTACACGTCTGATTTGAACTACACGTTCTTGCCATTCAGAAACCGGTTTTTCTTCTTGAGTTTCGATTTTTTTACGACGAGAGCGTTGTTTTCTTTCGCCTTTTTCTCTTGCTACATCTTCAAACTCTTCGTGAGCTTCTTCTGTAGATTCTTCAGTTGCTTCAGCTTTTGTTTCTTCTACAACTTCAGTTTGTTCTAATTTTTCTTCGTTTGACATTTTTACCTTCCTTATAAAGTAATACTACTAAACTTTTCTTTTTTAATATTTGTTTTGAATACGCCAAAATACAAGCTATTTAAGCCTATTGGAAATTCATATTCAACGTGAGTTTTCTGACATGGAATAGTTTATTATAAAAAATCTTGAATTGCAAGCCCTACGTAACGTTTTGTGAAAAGGCAAATATGTCTATAAGACTATAAGGGTTAAGTGGATAAGTCGAACTATAATCAAATTGTCATTTCAATTATAAATGACTTATCGTCTTATAGTCTTATCGCCTTC
>CALAFU010000025.1 GCA_937891325.1 uncultured Candidatus Melainabacteria bacterium
AAGTGTATAAGTCGAACTATAATTAAGCTGTCATTCTGAACTTGTTTCAGAATCTCTTTAACCTAATGATTAGCAAAAGGCTTAAAATAATTTTTATCTCTTTTCAAATGAGATTTCCCAGCCGTCGTTGCCGTTGCTTGAAGATGCTAAATCTTGTACTTCTTGAACTTCATCCTCTGTCTTTTTAGGCATTTCGTCTTGAGGTTCGTCGTCTTCTGTTTTGGGCGGATTGATTGGTAATCTGAAACCAAATGTAGAGCCTTCGCCGACCTTAGATTGAACGAAAACTTGACCTTGGTGGTGTTTTTCAACGGAAATCTTAACTAAGTGTAGACCAAGCCCTGTGCCTTTGATAGTGTGAGTGTTGTTTTCAACCCTAAAGAATCTGTCAAAAACTTTATCAAGATATTCAGGTGCAATACCTTGACCTTGATCTTCTACACTAACTTCAACGTAATCGCCGACTCTAGCTCGTTCAGCTCTAATCTTGATACGTTTTCCGTCTGGTGAATATTTAATCGCATTAGAAACAATGTTAGCAATAACACGTCTGATGCTGTCTTTGTTGAATGGAATTTCTGGTAAATCAGGCTCTTTCATAACTGAAATTGTCAAATGATGTTCCGCAGCAAGAACCTTCATTTCGTCAACTACGTCTTCAATTACAGGCATAATGTCTTGTTTTGTCTTTTCAAGTTTAACGTTTTGAGATTCATAACGAGAAAAATCAAGAATATCGTTAACCATGCGGTTTAAACGAATAATTTCTTGGTTCATTACGCCAATAAATTCTTTTTGAGTATTGAAATCGAAGTCGTTTCCGTAGTTATAAAGTGTATCAATGTAGCTTCTAAGAACTGTTACAGGAGTTCTTAACTCGTGAGAAACGTTTGAAATGAAGTGAGAACGTAAGTTATCCATTTCCATTTCTTTTGTAACGTCAATTAATACGATAATGTAGCCCACGTAATCTCTGTTTACTGAGAACATAGGTGACATTACAGCTTTTATAACTCGTTGATTTACTTCAATGTTGAATGCTAGAGGACGTTGTTCCATAACGTCTAGCGGTGTATCTTTAAATTGTTCAATTCTGTCTTTGAAACAAAGTTCGCCGTTTGTATCGCAGTATTGTTGAATTTTAGTTTTTAAAATTTCGCTTGGTTTTACATCTAGAAGTTGTTGAGCGTGTTCGTTTACAAGAATTACATTGTCGTAATTGTCACAAACTACAACACCGTTTGCAATACAAGCGAGAACGGCTTCAAGTTTATTTTTTTCTAATGTCAATTGACCGATATTTTGTTCTTCAAATTGGTGAAGTTTAGTAGACATGTCGTTAAACGCATCGAATAGTTGTTTAACTTCTTTTGTCATGCCTTGAGATTCAACTTTAACCCCAAAAGTACCAGAGGAAATCTTTTTAACACCGTCTTGAAGCACTTTCAATTCTTTTGTTGAAAGTATTGTTTGAGCAAGCATTACAAGCACGATTAATCCCCAAGTTAAGGCAAATACCATAATTAGAGAGGTTGTTGTTGTGTCTGTAATTGCTGAAATAATTGTTCCTGAAAGCCCTACGATAACTGAACCTACGTTTTTAGATTCAATGCCGTTTTTAAGTTGCATTGGTGAACTTACAACGATTTTCGCATGATTAGCTCGGTTTGCGTAATCTTCTTTACTTGTGTAAATAGTTTTTCCGTCTTGAGCTTTAAATTCAATAAATGCGATGTCATCATTACTGCCTAAAATAGACAAAGAATGAGAGCGCAAAGTGTCGTATTTGCTAAGTTCTGGTATATCTTTTGTTATTTCAACTGATTCAATCGCAAGAGTTTTAGATATAATTTGACCGAAGTTTTTATATCCAACATCTAAATTTTTATGGATTTTAGAAACGGCAAAGCATGTAAGACAAACCATTACTATCGTTGTTGATAGCAAGCCCAAAACAATTAGACGATTTTGCGTTGTCTTAAAAAGACCGTTAATCCCATTAATCATAATAAAATTATACCATGTAATAATATAATGAGCAAATTTATTAATATTTTCCATGCCAGAAATAAAGTTGACTTTCAAAATAAATTTATTAATAAGATTGTATGATGGAAATATTGAATAAATTGTTAAAACTAAATAGAAAAAAAGAATCCAAACCGTCTGTTTATGACCAAATAGATAACTTGTTTGACGATTTAACCGTTGATGAATTGTCAATCAAAGTTGGAAGCGACTTGGTAGATTTTGCGGAAGAATTGTGTAAACGTATTACGCAACTACGTGATGATATAGCAGACGAATGTGGCTATATTATCCCCCCTGTAAGGATTTTAGATGATACAAATATGCAAGAAAATCAATTCTGTATTTTTGTTCGCAACAATCCTTGCAGAGTCGGATATACTGTACCAACGTTGGATTATGCTTGTGAAGAGATAATCAATGAACTTAGAGATGTATGTTTTGAGCATATTGACGTGGTCTTTTCAACTGCTCTAACTGAAAAGTACATAGAACGTGCATCAAGAAACAACGGCGGTTTGGTTTACTTTGTAACTCATTTTTTGCCTGTAACAGGTATAAAATATGTACTTACAAACCTAATTAAAAACGGAAAATCAATCAAAGACATTGATAACGTTTTTGCGCAAATTTGTGAACAAGCCTCAAAAGATAGAGACACTTGCTATTTACGTAATCCTAAAATCGTGTTTGAACGTGTAAACGCAGAAATTAAATAGCTTCTTCGTCGCTAGAAGGTTCTGTTGGTAGGATAGCTGTAGGTTCGTCCTCGTCTGTAATACCTTTGTCAATTTCAAGGATTCTTGCAAGTGTTTTTGCATCGCCTTTAAGTTTAAAGTATTCAGCAAATTTTGGTGTAGTTTTAATATTGAATGAACGTCCGTTCTTGTCCTTGTGGCGAGAGATTAAGCCCATGTCTAAAAGCTCTTTAACGTGTTCGTAAGCGTTAGCGCCTCGGATTTCTTTTAAATAAGATTGTCTGATAGGCTCTTTTAGTGCGATAACAGTCAAAGTTCTTAGAGCTGCTGGCTTCAAGTCTACAGGGCAAAGTTTTTCAACGATGTCCATGTGTTCTTCTTTTACTTGTAAAATGTAGCCGTTTTCGTCGTCAATTTCTAAAGCACCTTCGCGTGAAGAATAGTCCATGATAAGCTCTAGCATTGCTTCTTCAACGCTGTCATTATCTGTTTCTAAGATTTCTGCTATCTCACTTGTTTGTAGGGCTTTACCTGTTGTGAATAAAACCGCTTCAATTCTTGCTTTTAGCTTTTCCATTACGCTTTCACCACATATAAATCTGAGTAGAATTCGTCTTGTTCAAGGTCGCATTTGCCTTCTGCTGTCAAAAATAACAAGGCGATAAACGCTGTAACCTTGCTCATGCCGATTGATACAAGTTCGTGAAGTTCTACTTTTTCTTCTTTATTAAATATTTTTTCCAATTTAGCTTGAATTGCTTGAACTGAGTTTTCAATAAATTCTTCGTGTGCTAAATTTACGATGTCCTCTGCTGACAAGTTTGCATAGTTACGAACACGTCTTTTTGCACGTTCGTGAGCTTGTTTTAGAGATTGTTTTTTCTCTAACATTTCGTAAAATTCTAATTGTCTAATCAAGTCCTTCAAGGTAACAGTACGGTTACGATTGATTTTTACACTTGTACGACGTTGCAAAACCTCGTTAAATGAGATGACGTTGTTTGTTGGCGGTTCATAATTGTCAATAATTTCGTCATCTGTCAATTCGTAATCGTCTTGATTTTCTTCTTCAAAATCAAAAATATCGTTACCTTCAAGTACATTTGATTTAAGTCTTAAAAGAATTGATGCGAACAAGAAGGTTTTTCCTGTTGCTCTAAGGTTTTGAGCTTTCATTTCAAAAAGGTGAGCAAGGTATTTGTCTGTAACATCAACAATATCAATGTTCCAAGGGTCAATTTTACCTGATTTTGCCATTTGAACTAAGATTTCAATACCTTA
>CALAFU010000026.1 GCA_937891325.1 uncultured Candidatus Melainabacteria bacterium
ACGAAGCATTTGATAAATTTACAACATTATGTAATAATATAAAATATATTAAAAATATAACCTGTAAGTTTTATACTATCGGAGAATGTTGCAAATGCAATAAAATTAATATTTACAGCAGTAAGCATAAATTCAACAGATATTAAAACTTTGATAACATTTCTTGCAACAATTGCACCAAATGCACCAATTAAAAATAATAAAAATGCTAATATTAAATAATGAGACAAGTTTATATTAAAAATACTATTTAACATGCTTTTTCTCCTTAATTACGCTTAATGTTGATATTCCAACAACTACAAATAACACTAATAAACCGATTAATATAAATGGTAATGAATAGTTGGTATAAATTCCATTTGACATTGCCATAAACATTTCAACACTATTTGCTTTTGGCATATCCGAATTAAAGAACCAACCTAATTTATCAGATAAACCAAGCGCAAATTGTACAGCATACCAAAGCATCAAAAATAGTAATGAAGCTGATAAAAAGCCTACAAAAAATCTAGGTGAGTACGATAAATTAACTTTTCTACTTTCATAAGCTGAAGTAAACATAATTGCAAACAGTAGTAATACAGGAATTGCAACGCCATAAATTATTATTTGAACAACTGCGTTATAATCCGCACCTAAAGAGAAAAATATTCCACCTGTGCAGAAGAACAAAATTACGGCAAACAACAATGAATATAAAATTCTACGAGCAAATAGAGTTAATAGCGCAAAGACAATTATCGCAAGCGCAAAACCATAAAATGTTATACTTTTTATAATTTCAAGTTCGTTCATAATACCCCATTACTCATTTTCAATTATATTACTATCTGTATCTGAATTAAAAGAGTTTATTGCGATTATTAAATCATCTTTTTTATCAGTAGCTAATTCAAAATTTTCAGTCATATTTATAGCATTTTTAGGGCAATAATACATGCAATTGCCACAGAAAATACATTTTTTTAAGTCAATTTTAAACGACAAACCTTGTTCTGATTTGTCAACTGTAATAGCGCCAGCGGGACAAACTTTTTCGCATGACTTACAAGCACAACATTTGTTTGCATCCCATTTGTGTTTTCCTCTAAATCTTTTGGTAAGTTCAGGTTTATGTTCAGGATATTCTTCTGTAACTCTTTTTTTAAAAGAATGTTTAAATACAGTAAATAAACCTAACAACAAATTATATGTATCAATAAAGAAGCGTTTAATCATTAAATAGCACCTCCGTCTTGAATATACTTAAATATCATAATCACAATAAAATTCAATATTGATAATGGTAGCAAGAACTTCCAAGAAAATTTCATTAATGATGCTGAATTTAATCTAGGGTATGATGCTCGAACAAGCATTACCAATACAACTAAGATTAAGGTCTTTAAGAATAGCCATATTGCTTGTTCAAAATAGATAAATACTTGTAAAAATTCAGAATTTGTAAAACACATTTCTGAGATATATTTGCCTGTTAGTGGTAAAAATCCACCAAAGAATATTGTCGCCATAAACAAGCACATAACAAACAACATTGTATATTCACCTAAGAAGAAAAGTGCAAATCTCATTCCTGAATATTCAGTATTATAACCAGCAACAAGCTCGCTTTCAGCTTCAGGTAAGTCAAATGGACATCTGTTCAATTCTGCAACTGCACAAATAAACATAATTATAAAACCTATAAAACAAGGAATTGCAAACCACCCTAAAACAGGTGGAACAGAAATTTGGGCTAATACAATATCTTTTAAGTTCATTGAAGAAGCAAGTAAAACAATCGATAAAATTACAAATGTCATTGGTAATTCATAACTAATTATTTGAGCAGCTGAACGAATTGCTCCAATTAAAGAATATTTGTTATTACTTGCATATCCCGCTAATATTATACCAATTACAGGCAATGAGGCTATAGCAATAAATAAAATTATTGTTACAGAAAATCCCATGAATTCAAATTCTGAAGAGTATGGAATAAGCCCCCATAATAACATTGCCGGTACAAAAACAACTATTGGTGCAACATTAAATAAAAATCTGTCACTACCTTTGATATCTACATTTTGTTTTGTCAATAATTTTATTGCGTCAGCACAAGTTTGTAAAAGTCCCCATAAACCAACTCTATTTGGACCTTTTCTTTGCGTAAATAATGCCAAAATTTTTCTTTCTAAAAGAACTAAAAATAATACTACCAAAATAATTGCAGCAGCAATTATGCAAAATGGAAGTATAGGAAATGTAATATCACCAAATATTTCGGGGATATTATGTTTTGCTAAAATATCAATATACCAAAAATATAAGTAGTTCATTATCTATCCACCTCTGGCACAATTACGTCTAAAGAACCAAATACAGCCATAATATCGCACATTGTGTGTTCTTTTAATAATTCTTGCAATACTTGCACTGCATAGAACGAACCTGTACGCCATTTCACACGATATGGTTTATCAGAACCATCAGATTTAATATAACAATTTAAAAGTCCTCTTGAAGATTCAACATAAGAAGTATATTCCCCTTCTGGAACTTTAAAGTTAAATGGTCTAATATCACTTACAGGATTATCATTATTAACTTTCAACCATAATACACATTGTCGAATTAATGACAAACAAGTTTTCATCTCTTGAATTCTAACTTCATATCGACCAT
>CALAFU010000027.1 GCA_937891325.1 uncultured Candidatus Melainabacteria bacterium
ATATTTTGCATTTGAGCTTGTTGGTATTGAGGATTTACCATTCCAAAAGTTCCTAGACCATATCCAGCACCGTAGCCAGAGTATGCATTCATTAAAGGCATATCCATCAAGTTCATATTGTTATATGGATTTACCATTCCGAAATTTACTGTCATAACCTTTGAAACCTCCAATAACTTGCGTTATTAAATAAAACCTTAAACCTTACATATATATAAAGTATTTCGAAACGCAATAATTGACATGATTTCAGCCTTTTGTTAATTTTTGTTAACAAGAATAAAAAGAACCCTCGTTCAAATCGCCACAAACGAGGGCATTAATCAGTAAAAGAGACATCAATAATACTATTACACATGTTTTTATTTGTTTCCAATAATAGACGGAATTATTTATTTAATTTATAATTTTGTTATGAAAAAGTTATTTATATCAATTGCAATATTATTTATCGGAACAGCTTCATTTGCAGAGGAAATGACTAAATCTCAGCAGGCTGTGGCACTTTATAACGACAACAACATCGTTAATGCAGCTAAGGTGCTTATGAGTATTCCAGAGGCTGACAAAACAGCTCAAGATTGGCTTTTGATGGGAAACATTTTGCAGGATGAAAACAAAATTTCCGAAGCTGAATTTATGTTCAAGCGTGCAATTTTAGTGGATAAAAACTTCTACAAGCCTTATTATAATTTAGCGAATATATATTTAGACGAAGAACGCGTTGTTATGGCCCTTGATAACTACAAGATTGCCGTAAAACTTAAGCCTGATTTCATTTATGGATATTACAACATTGGCTGTGCTTATTTGAGATTAGGTGAATACAAAAAAGCTAGAAAATATTTTGTAAAAGCTATTTCTGTTGCAAGCGAAAAACCTGAAAAAATAGAAATTAGCCCTGATTTTTATTACAATTTAGCCTTTTGCTACAACAAGTTAAACAACCCTAAAAAAGCAAAAGAAGCTTTAGCTATTTATGACAAACTTATTGAAAATAAGTAATCGTAAATAAAATTTACTTGCTCTAAGCCAATTAAGATATATTATATATGTATGGGTAAATTGTTAAGTCTAATAATGAAAATATTTTTTATTGTTCTAGCAATATTCCTAATTTACTGCGCAACTATCGGCAGAGAATTTGGTATCAAGCAAGTACACAAGATTATGGGCATGTATTACGTACATGTCGGCGATGAAGCGTACAGAAACAATAATATGCAAGAGGCGGTTGATGCATATCAAAACGGCTTAAAACTATTTCCTGAACACTACGAAGCATGGCTAAATTTGGGTAACATTTATGTTGCTTATGAAGATTATTATTCAGCAGCACAAGCCTACCAAAATGCTATTTTAGCAAAAGAAAACTATACTCTTGCAAGAATGAATTTGGGTATTATTTCAGCTGAAAAGTTAGGGGATTTTGATTCTGCTATTGCGGAATATCAATCAATCATTGATTCTAAGCACTTCTTATTATCTATTCCTTTTGTTTTTGATAATAAAAAGAGCGAAACTGATAACAAGGCTATTGCGTATTACAATATGGGTAGAGCGTACTCACAAAAGGCTTTTTATCTTCCTCAAAACAAAAAGAAAGAGAAAAAAGAACTTCTAGGACAAGCTGCAGTTGCTTACGAAAAAGCACACGAAATAACTAAAAATGATTATGATATAAATTATAATTTAGCCCTTACGTATCACTTGTTAGGGGATTACAGAAAAGCTGGACAATATTATTGTAAAGCTATTGAGGCTTCACCTATGCACTATGAAGCACACTATAACTTAGGTTTAATGTTAAAACACTTGAACCAACCTAAATACGCAATCGACGAATTAGAAAAGGCCGCAGTTCTTTCTAGTGGCAAATATTCGACTCATTCAAAATATATCTTTGATGTATTAAGCACTGTAACCCTTGAATTCCAACAAAAGGGCGAAGATAAATCAATTAGGGATAAAATTAAAATTAACGAACCTGACACACAAGAACAACCGCTTATTCTTGTAAACGGTAAAGTTACAGCAACAGACGAGGCTGAAGTTGCAATTGTCGAAAACTTTAGAAAATGTATGTCAAAAGAACTTTTTGAAGTAAACTAATGGCAAAGAAAAACGGGTACACGCATTGAAAACTATCGCATATACTTGTAGTTATGAATTAAACGAAAAAACAGCAACAGAAGAAATTTCTAAACAAGTTGCTGATATTAAAAATTTCTGTAAGGCTCACCAAATAGAATTGAGTAACATTTATACAGAAACAAGCACTCGTGATGATTTCAAGCCTGTTTTATTGAACATTATGAGTGAAGGCTTTGGAAATACAGAGCGTTTAATTATTGCAAATTACGATGTAATCAGCAAAAACAAAGACTTTTTAGATTGGATTAAAGATGAATTCAATCGTATGAAGATTGAAATTATTAGTCTTGAAAAAACTTCAAAACCACAAGAATTGTTTTCAGACAAAAAACTTTCTTATATGACAGAAAAAATTAAAAATATTCCGTCATTGCCTGAAATAATTACAAAATCCATTGAAATCATGCAGGACAAAAATGCCTCAGTTGCAGACTTATCAAAAATAATTTCTAACGATATCGGTCTTACGGCAAGAGTTTTAAAGCTAGTTAATTCTGCATATTACGGATTTCCAAAACAAATTTCAACAATACATCAAGCCATAATTATTTTAGGCTTTACAACCGTTAAAGGGGTAATCCTATCAGCTAGTATTTTCAAAATGTTTACGCCAAAAGGCAATCAAACTTTTGATTACAAAAACTTTTGGAAACATTCTTTACTAACTGCAACCGCTTCAAGAATGTTGGCTAAAAAAACAACCCTAAACACAAATGAAGACATATTTTCAGCAGCATTTTTACACGATATTGGTAAAATAATTTTTGCTCAATACGATTGGGAAAATTATTCAAATGTTTGCGGTCATGAATACGAAACAGACAAAGAACTTTTACAAAAAGAAGAGCAAGAATGTGGCTTAAATCACTGTGAAATTGCCAACATGGTGGCTTATTCTTGGAATTTACCGGAAATCTTCTGTGACATAATCACATACCACCACAACCCGAATGCAAGCGAAAAATATAAAAAAGAATGTAGCATTGTTTACGTTGCAAACTGCTTAGTTTCAGCAATAATGAGTAACAAAAACTTAAATATTGATAACATTCCTTTAGATATACTTGAAAATTTAAATATTTCGGGTGACAATATAGTAGATGTTTATAATGAACTTGTTGACATCGCTAAAAATATAAACGATATTAACAGTTTTTTTGAATAGTTTGAAAGGGATAGGAAATGAGCGAATCTTTTGAAACAGAAAGTAGCAACTCAAAAGAATTAAACTTTTTATCTAATGTGTCAATTGGTTTAACACAACACTCTGACCCTGCGGATATTATTGAATCTCTATCTGAATCTTTCAGAGGAATGATTAACCTTGAAAACTTAAACATCTATATTTATGATGAAAACACTCAAACACTTCGTGATTATGCGAAAAGTTGGATTGTAATTGACGAAATTCATGACAAAGAATATACAGAAAAGTTATATCAAGTTGTTAAAACTTCAAAATATGATGACTTTTTGATTAACGACAACAGCATTAACATCAAAGACTTTTGGAACATTAACAAATACATCAGCGCACGTAAAAATACAATTTTGTTCCCATTGATGAAGGGCGAAACTCCTTACGGTTTAATCGAACTTATTATCAACTTGGCAATCTCTGATGTATTAACAATCGACTTCTTTAAAGCGTTGATTATTTCAGCTTACCAAATTTCTTTGAAAATTCAAAACAAAGTTTTAGCCGATAAGATGCAAGCAAACATTGACTTCCACGAATCAATGAAGAATATTGCAAAAATTATCGAAACTCAATACGATTTGAACTACATCATTCCACTTATTGGTGAAATGATTGATAAATTTATTTCAGATCACTTAATTTATATCTTCTTGAAACAAGACGGAGAATTCAAATTAGTATGGCCATTAGCTTGCCGAGATACTAAAATTCTTGAAATGGTTAACAATATGTCTGCTGACACCTCTTACACATTGACAGAAGACAACAAAATTGGTATCTTCCCTCTTGTTGCAGCAGATTCATCAATTTTAGGCGGTATCGTTGCACACAGCCATGTTGATAAATTATCACAAAGAGAAATTGATTACCTTGATCAATTAACAAAACAATCTTCAATCACAATTCAACGTGCAAATATGTACGCAGAAGTATTACAACACGCAACATTAGATGCATTGACAGGTTTGAACAACCGTCGTCAATTTGAAGTTCGCTTAAAACAAGCGGTTGCAACTGCAAAACGTCAAGGACACCCATTATGCGCAATCATGTTAGATATCGACTTCTTCAAAAAGGTTAACGATAGCTACGGTCACGCTGTTGGTGATGAAGTTTTGAAAAATGTTGCTGAAATTATTAAAACACAAGTTCGTGAATCTGATATTCCATCTAGATACGGTGGTGAAGAATTTGCAATTTTACTTCCATATACAAAACTTGAAGAAGCTGGTAGCGTAGCTCAACGTTTGAGAGCCGCAGTTGAAGCAAAACACGTTGATTTGACTCACGTTAAAGATGCTAAAATTAGCGAAATTCAAGTTACTATCAGTGTTGGTGTTTACCAATACAAAGAAGGCGATGAACCTCAACAATTGTATACAAAAGCCGATAAAGCCTTGTACTTTGCAAAAGAACACGGTAGAAACAAGGTTATCATCAATAGAGGCTAAGCATGAAAACTTTTGAAGTAATTTGCAATTCATTAAATGATACAGAAAAATTAGCAACAAACTTCGCAAAACTTGTTGAAGACGGTTGCTTTGTAAATTTGTTCGGCGAAATTGGTGCTGGAAAAACAGCCTTCGTTAAACTTGTTGCCGACAAATTAGACGTAAAAGAACACGTTACAAGCCCTAGTTTCGTAATTTTGAACGAATACCATAGCGGTAAATTACCAATTTATCACTTTGATTTATACAGACTTGAAAATGTTGGTGTAAAAACAATTTGCGATGAATTACGCGAATATTCAGAAGGTAAAATTTTAACCTTCGTTGAATGGGCAGAATTTTCACAAGATGAAATTCCATTCAACAGACTTGAAATTAACGTAACTTATGAAGACAACGACAGCCGTAAATACTCATTTACAGCTTATGGAGAAAAAGAATCAAAAATTCTTGAGGAATTACAAAAATGTTATTAACTTTTGACACAAGTTTAGATAAAACTTATATAGGTTTAGCCGACGGCTACAAACTTTTAGGCACTAAAGTTTTAGAAAATCAAGGCTCTACTTACCATTCAACTTACTTGATGTCTTCAATTACAGAACTTTTAAAAGAAAATAACTTAACCCCTCAAGACATTACAGAAATTGCTACAAACGTTGGACCGGGAAGTTTTACAGGAATTAGAGCCTGCACAACAGTTGCAAGAGTAATGGCTCAACAATTGGGTTGCAAGGTTTTGGGCGTTTCTTCATTAGAAATTCTTTCAAGAGTAAAAAGAACAGGCAAAAAACCTTTAGTATTGCTTGACGCAAGAAAAAATATGGCTTACGTTTGGGACGAAGAAGTTTTAGGCGCTATCGCAATTGATGATGTCAAAGAAATGGTTAAAGCTGACGAATATTCAGTAATTTGCGATGACAATATGTACAAAATTTTCTCAGAAATTACTGATGATATAGTGTCTTATACAAGTTTAAACTCAAATTTAGCAGAAATTTTAATCAGTATTGTCAACGAACGTCAAAAAGAATTAACAACAGATTGGCGCACACTTACACCTTTATACATTCAGCCACCACCTGTATTTGGTAAATAATTCCACCACTCAAAGTATTCAAATAAATCGATTAATCTTGTAAAATAAACGCATTATGAATAGAGATATATGCGAAAATTGGACACAGTGGTTAATGGAAACTCGTTTTTCATTTTTAACTCCTGAAATGCAACAACAAACAATGAATTGGTTATCACTAGTTCGTGATAAAGTGCTTTTGAGAGCAAACATTAAACCTGACCAAACAATTATTGATATTGGTACAGGCACAGGCTTATTAGCTTTTAAAGCATTAGAACAACTTAATGGAACCGGAAAAATTATTTTTTCTGATAAATTTAAAGACTGCCTTGATAGTTGCGAAAAATTTTTGAAAGAGCAAGGCATCACAAGTGGTTATGAAATGTTGCAATGTCCGGCTGAAAAAATTCCACTACCGGATAATTCAGTAGATACGGCAATGATGCGTTCTGTCTTGGTTCATATCGTAGCCAAACAACCTGCAATCAACGAAATTTATAGAATACTTAAAAAAGGCGGACATTTCTGCTGTTTTGAACCAATTATCCGCTCAAATACAAGATATTGGGAATTAACTACGCCTGAAGAAATTAGAAATTACGAAGAATTCAAAAAAGCAGAAGATGACTTTATGACAAATATGGAAGATTCTTTATGCAACTTTGATGAAAACACTCTAGCACAAAACTTTGAAAAAGCTGGATTTTCTGACGGAACAGTTGATGCTGATATAATTCCATCAACTTACGTTGCTAATGCAAAAATGGTTGAACAATGGTTTGT
>CALAFU010000028.1 GCA_937891325.1 uncultured Candidatus Melainabacteria bacterium
TAATAACCATTTTTTCATTTTCTTTGTCCCATTCCCAAACTTTGGCAGGACAAATAAATGTACAAACTTTTGTTTTACAATTCTTACATTTTTTATCATCATTTGTCAAATGTGAAACAGAATCGCAAACATATTTTACTTTGAATAATTTATCGTCAATGCTCATTTCAAAATCCCCCATAGAATTTTTAAAACGGCAAAAGCGTCTTTAAACAATTCCGAAATACTTCTATCTGTAAAAATTGATTTTATAAAATCTCTAAATTTGTCACGTTTGGGAACGCTGTCAACAGCTGTAAACATATTAAAGAAGGAATTGATTTTCTTTATGTAATAATTCATAAACGAATCACTGCGCCCATGTGCGATTGGCATTAAGTTTGCGTATGATTTCAAATCCTTCATAATGAAAGAATTTTCAAGTTTTTTACTGTAAAGTTTTAAACCTTCTTTTGAAAAATCTTTTGTATCTAGTGCGTGAATAGCAGTTTCTCCGGCAAGTTTTCCGCTAATCATTGCAAGGTTTGTACCTTCCCAATGCAAGTTATTAACTAACATGCCGGCATCACCAACGACTAAAACTCCGTTATCGTAAAGTTTAGGAACTTTATTGAACCCACCCTCTGGAATTAAATGAGCAGAATATTCAAGTAATTCGCCGTCTTTTATTAACGGTGCAATAGAAGGGTGCTCTTTCAATTGGTCTAAAAGCTCGTAAGGTTTTAATTTGTGTTTTTTTAATTCATCTAAAGCAACACCTAAACCAATAGAAACACTGTCTTTGTTTGTGTAAATGTAGCCCAAACCAAGCATTGAAAGCATTGGATAGCCTATAATTTCAGTAATACAGCCTTCATTAGCATTTAGATTAAATCGTTCGTTGATTTTGTCTTCACCAATTTTTATAACTTCTTTTACGCCTAAAGCAACATCTTGAGGTTCAATTGTTTCTCTAAGTCCGATTTGCTTTGCAAGAAGTGAGTTTACGCCGTCCGCTAAAATTACGATGTCTGCGTAATATTTTTCTAATTCGGTTTTAACACCGATAACTTTACCTTTTTTGACGATTAATTCTTTTACAACCGTTTCAGTAACAAGAGTTACGCCTGCTTTTTGAGCTTCTTTTGCACACCAGCGGTCAAATTTGCCCCTAATTACGGTGTAACTGTTTGAAAGAAAACTTTTTTCTGTGTGAGAAATAGTTGTATCTTCTGTTTGAGTAAGCAACATATACTTGTGTTTAGTGTTGTTTCTCTCTAATGGTGCTTCTGTTTCAAAGTTTGGAAAAATTTCTTTTGTTGGTTGAGTGTAAATTGCGCCACCAAACATATTTTTACTACCAGAATAATTACCGCGCTCAATAAGCACAACCTCTTTGCCGGCGCGCGCAAGAGTAATACCCGCAGAAATACCTGCTGGACCCCCTCCGACTATAATTACCTGTGTTTTATTTTCCATAACAATATTATAGTTAGTTAAAAAATGTTTGTAAATAACCAAAATAGACAAGAGCTGTTTTTTGTGTTTTTATAAGTTTATGAGTGAAAATAACAAAAAAGTTTTAGGGATTTTACCACATAGTATTGCAGGAAGATTAATTGTAAAAAGTATGCTGGACGGTTTTGAACAAAACGGTTTTAGTTTTGATATTTATGATGAACTAAAACAAGACAATTTTTTAGAATTTATTCAAAACAAAGATTACGACTATATTACAGGCTATGATTTTTCACCACTAAAATTAAAAGTAGATAATAATTTGAACCTTCCTTGCGTTTGTTATTTTGCAGATGAAATTGAAAGCAGAACCTCTGGAGTTCTTGACGATTGGAAAAAATATCTTCCATATTTAAGTGAAAACGGAAACTATACATTTTATTGGGATAGAGCCTTAGCAGAAAAATCAGAGGTAAAAAATTTATACTATATGCCTCAATTTGTTAATACAAAGGTTTATAAACCACTAAATTTGGAAAAAGAATACGATATAATGTTTGCAGGTCGCTTGGATACAGAACACAGATTAAACTTCTTTATCGAATTAATGCAAAATTTTCCAAACTTAAAATTTGCTTGGTTTGCAATAGAAAAACATTATCAAGATGCTCTTTCAAGAACAAATGAAGAAGGACAAGAATTGTTGAAAAAGGCATATAAAGGCTTTATTGATAATGAACCTGATATGGCTATTGCGATAAACAAAACAAAATTTGTGTTTACAATGAATGCTCAAGGACTTTCTTCACTAAACCATAGAACGGTTCAAGCCGTTGCCTGTAAAACTCTTGTTGTGAGTGATTTTAGGGAAGAACTAAATATCTATAAAGGCGATTTGCCTTTTTATATTAATATGGGCGATTTGATAGAAAAAATAAATTATTATATGCAAAACGAAAAAGCGTACGAATACACAGTAAATAAATGCTACGAAATAGCATCAAAATATTTGAGTGCAGAGTATTGTGTAAAATGTATGCTAAACGTTATGGGCAACTAGTTTGATTTGTCCAATTTAATTGGCTAGCACATTTCAAATAATCCATATTTCCGTTTGTAATAACCCAATTTGTTGCATTATAGCTTACAGCAGAGTCCCTAAATGCACCATTACTTTGTCTATCCAAACCTTTGCCATAAGGATACATACCATTTGCTGTGTCACAATTTATTCTAAAAATACTTTTGCCAATATTAACTCTTCCTTTTGCTCCACCAAGAGCAACATAAATGGTTCCTGTACTAAGAGAATTAGACATAAAAATAGCAAGACCAACACCATTTTCAAGTTCAAATTTTGAATAAGTTGTGTTATTTCCTAATGGACTGCTAGGATAGCAACTATTATTTTGGGCTGTGCCACAAGATGTTGATTTTACGTATTTCATCAATATTTTGGCTCTTTCTGGAGAATTACCTGTCCACATACTAATAGGTCCATATTCAGCAACAGCTTTTGAATAAGCAACTTCAAGGTCATGGAAAACACCTCTTAATTTTGCAACATCTCTTTCTTCTTGATAACTGTCCATCAAGTTGGGAATTGTAGCCACAGCAACAGTTCCGATAATTGCCATTACAATCAATATTTCTGCAAGTGTGAAGGCTTTTTTAAACATCTTCTGCTTCCCTTTCTTGTTGAACTTCTTTTATCTTATCTAACGAAAAATTAAACTTATACAAATAATATATGCCCACAACTGTCAATAGTGTAACTAATAAAACAGGGTGAACCAACGATACTGCCAAAATAGTTGATTTGTTTACACCGTAAATGCCCAATGCAATTAAATATGCCGCTTGATATGGACCAAAAAAGATTGATGTAGACGGCAACATTGCTGAAAATGAGATTAAACTTATTACAAATAAACTTGCTGAGAATGGTAATGACAAATTGAAACTTTCTAAAATTAAGAAGGCAACATAACATTCAATTCCCCAAATGATTGCACTCATTACAGCCGATTTCAAAGTTAATTTCAAATTGTCTAAAACTTCAAAACCTTCCATAAACGAGTTTGCATGCTTGTTTAAGCTCTTAACTACTCTAGAGAGTCTATTCAAATGGATTTTTTCTAAAATGTTTTCAATTTTTTGGCAAACAAAATCGATTTTGTTAAATTTGAAAATCAAATAAAATGCAATCATACTGCCTATAAATACCGCGCCAAAAAAGTATGTTGCGCTTAAAATTACAGGGTTATTTTTGCAATAAAATAAAACACCAAAAAGCAAAATGAAAAATACGCTAATTCCGTCTAGAGTTCTTTCTAAAATTACAGAACCAAAGATTTTCATCTTGTTTTCTTGTTTATTTTCGCCTAAATAATAGGCTCTATAAATATCACCAGCTCTTGCAGGCAAAAAGCTGTTAAGCATACTGCCTACGATAAATACAGCTCCCAAGTGCCAATTTGAATATTTAGGATTATCCATTAACAGTGCTTTCCAACGAATTCCGCGAAAATACATTGTCAAATAATACAAAGCCACAATCCAGAAAAGATATTTGAAACTAAACATCTTGAACGCACCGACAAATTCTTCGGCACTCATATCTTTAAAGATATAAACCAAGAACACCAAAAATGCGATTGTTACTAGAATTGTGAAAATCTTCTTTTTATTCATAAAAAGATTTTAACATAGTTTCAACAAATTTGGCTATTTATTAATAAGGTTTATTAACTAAATTTTCGTGAGTTGTAAGTTCAATACTGTCGTCTAATTTAGACAACTTAATTTCTCTGCCATAACGTTTTTTTAGAGCCAATTCTATTAAATAATCTGCAAATTGAGGATTTTTAGGTAAAAAAGAACCGTGTAAATATGTTCCAAAAATATTTTTGTATCTTGCGCCTTCTGTTCCGTCTTCGCCGTTGTTTCCGTGTCCTACAATTACTTTAGAAAGAGGTTTTGTCTCACTTTGCAAATATGTTAAACCGCTATGGTTTTCAAATCCGACTAAAGTATTTGGTTCTAATCCTTCAATTTGAGTGGTAACGTTTCCAATAAAACGCTTGCTTCCTGCAAGAGTGTACGCATCAATCAAACTTATGCCCTGCAATTCAGAACCGTCTTGCGCTTTGTAATAATGTCCAAAAAGTTGATAACCGCCACAAATGCTTAAAAATACAGCGTCGTTGTCTCGTTCTTGAATTAAAAAGTCTTTATATTTTTGAATTTCATCTGCAACATCAACCTGCTGTCTATCTTGTCCGCCACCGATAAAATACATATCGTGAGGCTTGAATTCGTCACCAACATTGATTTCTTCGGCAATAAATTCTATACCGCGCCATTCACATCTATTTTTTAGAGTAATAACGTTGCCAATGTCGCCATAAAGGTTCATTAACTTTGGATAAATATGTGCAAATGTAATTTGTAACTTTTCTTCCATAAGCATAGTTTAGTATAAATTTTTTCACTAGGCAAGAAGGTTAAATTGTAAGATTTGAATATTAGAGGGCTAAAGTGTTTAAGTAGCCCCTAAGACTTTAAGGCTATAAGACGATAAGCTCATTTATAATTAAAATGACAATTTAATCATAATTCGACTTATAGGCTTAATCCTTATTGTCTTAAAGTCTATTAAAACAAAAGGCGCGCAGGTCGAAGACTTGCGCGCCTTAAAAAGTTTAGAAACTTTCGTTAAAGACTATTTGCCGTTAACAACAGTTTTGAATTTTTTACCTGCTGAGAAAGCTGGAACTGTTTTAGCAGGGATTTTGATTTCTTTACCAGTTTGTGGGTTTCTGCCGTTTCTAGCAGCGCGTTTGCGAGGTTCGAATGTACCAAAACCAACTAAAGTAACTTTTTTACCTTTAGCAACTGTTTTTTGGATTGTATCTACTAAAACACTTAAAACTTCGTTAGCGTCTTTTTGTGTAACTTTTGCTTTTTTTGAAATTTCTTGTACTAATTCTTCTTTGTTCATTTTCATTTCCTTTCTTAAATCAATGTACAGCTATCAGTATATTATAAACCCCATAATATTGGCAAGAATATTACAAAATTTAACATGTTCGGGTTTTTAATTCTCGAGAATTAAGTTATTATTGCGTTTTACCTGTTTTACATTCTTAATATTTCTATACAAAAAGTAAAAAATTGTCTTTTGGGGT
>CALAFU010000029.1 GCA_937891325.1 uncultured Candidatus Melainabacteria bacterium
GTAATCTTCGTTTGCAAGCATTGATAATGCTGGAATTTTTGCGTCGTTACATATTGCTTCAATTTTGTAATCGTAATTGATTGCAAGAGTTTTGATACCATATTTTAAAGCAATCAAAATAGCGTGAAAACGCATTGCAATCATATATTCAAGACTTGCAATAAGTTTTATAATTTCTTTAGGAGTTTTTCCAGAGATTACTGTTGTTTTTAAATTTGGATTTACAGATAAAAGTAGTTGCTCAAAGTGTTGGCAAACTTCCAAATCTAGGCTGTCTTGGAAAGAATAAATTTCAATTTCTTTGTCTGCAAATTCAATTGCAACACGGTTTGCAAGAGTAATTAAAAGTTTTTCTGTCAAAGATTTAAAACTTCTAAGTTGAACGCCAACTCTGTTTGAAGGAGTTGAGCCTGAAACTTCTAAATCGTACAATGGATCGCAAACAAGTTCTGGCTTTAAGCCCCAACCTCTTAGCAAGAATAAACTTTTGTCATCTCTAACGCTAATCCAACGGCAGTTTTTTAACAATTTTTTAGTGAAAATTTCGCCGATTTTGTTGTTTATAGGACCAATTCCTTGCGCAAAAATTAATACTTGTTTTTTGTAGAACTGAGCCATAAAAATTACCCAAAGGTAATAGAATAAACTCTTTACGCTAGTTGCATCTTGCAAAAGACTCCCACCGCCTGAAACCAAGATGTCGCATTTTGATAACGCACTCATAACTTTGCCTAATTTAAAGCTATGAATTGAGTTCACACCATGGGTTCTTGCTGTTTTTTCGGGATTTGTTGACAATACTGTAATATCAGCTTCGTCTTTTTTTAATCTTTGAATAAGAACCTCTAAAATAGATTCATCTCCAAAATTATCTGCGCCGTAATATCCTGATATAACTACTTTTTTACTCATTTTATTCTACCTTGTGTGTAATTTCTTTTACTTCTTCTAGTGTTGGAATTGATTTGATAGCACCAATTTTTTGTGCTTGTAAACCACTTACGATAGTTCCTAATTTTGTTGCCTCATTTGGAGTTTTACCCTTAATAAGTGCGCTTAAAAATGCTCCATTGAAGGCATCTCCGGAACAAGTTGTATCAACAATTGTTTTTGCAAAATATTCGTTGAATACAATTTCTCCGTTGCAACCTGTGTAATAACCAGAGTTTTCTGTTGATTTTACAACAACAATTTGAATTCCTAAATCCCAACAATACTTAATTACATTGTCTATTGATTTTGATTCAAAAAATACAGGAATGTCGTTTGTTCCACTTAAAAATAAGATATCGACATTTGAAATAACATCTTCAAAACAGCCTCTGGAGTTGTAACTGTCTTTTTGTAATTAGGGTCATAAGCTGTAATTACGTGATTTGCTTTTGCAATTTCATAACTCTTTTTAACTGCCTCTCTAGCTGACAATGAAAGAGATTGAGTAATGCCCGTTGTATAAAAATACTTAGCACTTTTGATGTAATATTCTTTTGTATCATCTAAAGATAATTTTTGTGCAGCAGTTTTTTTACGATATAGAGCCAATTCTTTAGGCTTTCCGTCGTGTCTAGAAATCAAAGCAATAGCGTTTTGCTCAGGAACAGTTCTTACAAAATCAGTGTTAATATTTTCTTTTTTCCATTCGTTAAGCAAAAATTCTTTAAACGGGTCATCGCCAACGCAAGTTATATAACCTGTTTTGACACCAAAACGTGAGGCTGTGATTGCGGTTACAATTGCATCTCCACCGTAGAATTTGTCAAAACAAGTTGCATCTTTAAAATCCTTGTCGCTAGATAGCTCAATTATAGATTCCCCAACTGTAATTAGGTCAATTTGATTTTCCATAACTAGCCTTTGATTTTGCTCAAAATTTCTTTCGCTCTGTTTGTAATTTCTGCGTTAGACAAATCTTCATAGAAGTTTCTACCAACACCAACAGCCTTTGCGCCAACTCTGATGTAGTCCATAACTTCTGACAACTGAATATGTCCCATTGGCATCAAGTTTAAGAATGGCATTGGACGTAAGATGTCTTCAATGTATTGAACGCCACCAAGTGCAGTTACAGGGAATATTTTGATAAGTGGAATTCTTGATTTCCAAGCATCATACGCTTCGTTTGGAGTTGAAGCACCTGCAATAAAAGGCATTTGTCTGTTTTTAGAAATTTTTACCATATTCATTTGATAAATTGGTGATGAGAACAATTTAGCGCCACAAGTTAGAGCTTGTTCTGCTTGTTGTTGAGTGATAATACCACCAGCGCAAACAATTGCATCTTTTGAAATTTCAGTGATTGCAGAGTATAAAGATGGATTTTCAACTGTGATTTCCATAATCTTTATGCCACCTTCAATAAGTGCGTGCGCAATATCAATAGCCTTTTGAGCATCTTTGTTTCTAACAATCGGATAGATTTTTTCTTCCGAAATTAATTCCATTACATTTTTCTTCATAACGTATCCTTTTTTTTGACTTTATTATATCATGAAATAAATAATAAACTATTAATAAGGAAAATTTTAATGAAAAAGCTAAAAACTTTAGTAATTTTTGCAGTATTCGTAATTTTTATGTTTATTGCATACATTATATTTGGTCAATTCTTTGAACCACGTGTTTACAACTTTATGGTAAAAAACTTTGTTGCATACAATAAAGGTTCTGACGGTATCGTTTTAGTTGTAATTGACGAAAATTCAATTTCTCGTTATCGTTGGCCTTGGAGTAGAGAAAAATATGCAAAAATATTTAATTACTTAGGTAACTACACAAGCGCAAAAATGATTGGCTTTGATGCCGTTTTAACAACAAATGACAATCCTGTAAAAGATAAGCAATTTTTTGATACTGTAAAAAATATTGATAACTTTATCGGTGGTTTTAGACCTATGAGCGGCAAATATGCCGACGAAAATATTGGCAAGACTTACGATAAAAAATTCCAAGAAAAATATCAAATTCCAATTGAAGTTAAAACAAGAGCGCCAAGATTTGAAATTTTCAAAAGTTTATCTATGTATCCAGACGGATATTTTAATTCTTTAGAAAAAAACGGCTCTGTTTGGGTTTTACCAAACCAAGTGGATAACTGTATTAAAGATATGCCTCAATTGGTTTACTATAAAGGGCAATACTACCCTTCTTTAGCCTTGAGAATGTATATGTATTTGAACAAGGTTAAAAAGATGACCTTGACCGACTCAAATTTAATTATTGACGGAGAAGACGATATAAAACTTCCTGTTCATAAGCGTTACGGACAAATTTTTAACTATTTACACTTCTATAAAAATTATAGAAATTCTGATTATACACACAAAACATATTCAGCTATTGATATCATTGATTCTATGGACGATATTAAGGCTGGTAGAAAACCTAAAATTGACCCAAAAGCATTTGATAACAAAATTGTCTTTGTCGGTGCAAATGCTAAAGCTGCCGGACTTTCAGAAGATACGTTCGCTACTCCAATGCAAGCAAAACACCCTGGGGTTGATATTCAGGCAACAAGTTTAGACAACTTAATTCACAATCAGCCAATGCGTTCTATTTCAGAAGGACAAAACTTTATATTAACTGTATTGTTGATTATTGCAACATTTATTGTTGTTAGTAATTTTTCATTG